>CAXGRO010000685.1:0-3409 GCA_964012055.1 uncultured bacterium | reverse complement strand
TGCGGAACGCACGGCATTGGGCTCGAGCCACTTGGCGCGTTCGTGCAGGTCGCGGCCCACCACGGCGGGCAGCCCCGGCGGTGCCACGGCATTGGAGCGGCGCCAGGCCCCCGGGTCGCGCAAATCGCCGGACGGATTCACGGCGACGGCGAAAACTTTGCGCTCGGGGCCGGACGGGTTTCTATCGTCCATGGCCCAGTACAACACCTCATCGTCCAAAACCCAACCCGTTGAAGCGGCGTAGGTCTGTCCCGCGAAGATCTGGCTGGCCTGGCCCCAGGTGGAACCGCCGTCGTCCGACGAGGTCACCCAAAAACCCTCCCAGTCGGCGCCGGCCCCCATGAACCAGACCTGGCTCCCGCGGCACAAGAATTTTCCGGTAAGAAAGGGCAGTCTGGCCATTTCATGCCAGGACGCGCCCTGATCGTCGCTGGCGAAGATAAAGCAGGGGTGGTCGCCAAAGAGCTGCGCCGCAGTGTCATCTCGGGACCACAATTGCACCGCACACAGCAGTCGGCTGTTGTCCAATTTGGCCAGCGCCGGAGCGTCTGAGATGAGGCGTCTATTGTCCCACTGGTGCACGGTGACTCGGGATTGGCAGAGGGGGCGGGTCCAATATGTGGAGAGGTCGTTGGTTCGTGTATTCATTGGCAATTCGCTGCTTTCTATCTCACCGCGCTCGCGCCAGCATCGTGCGCAGGCGCAGATTCCATCAGTATCAGCAATTAATACATTGAACTATAAAGCGCCTTTTTTCGGCCTCGGTCAAGCGGTATTTACTATAGTTGGGGTTGTGTCGAACGAGAGGAGTGGCGAATTTGGGGATTCGTATAAACCTTTCTAAAAAGAGCTGATAGATCGGACACGGTGAGGTACCATTATGCCAGAGACTTGCTACGGAGATCGGACCGACGGGGTTGAAGAGAAGTTGCGGTTGCTGCGCAAGGCGCAGAAGGAGGGAAAATATGAGCTGGCCATGTCGCTGGCGGAGTCCGTTAAGGATACGTTGATATGTGAGAGACAATTGCATGGAGGGGAGGGTGAAGAGCAAGTTGAGGTTGGAAGGGGAGGGAAAGTAGAGAACTTGCCTGCGGCGTGGGCAAAGTGGGCTCGCGGGTGGGCATATTACAAGGTAGTGGGACTCAGTGAATCGGTTGGATTGGATAGGCAGAAGGAGCCGATCGATCTGGTGATGGGGTTTGGGGGCTCACGGGTGGCGGATTTGCGGCGCGAGATTCGGGTGGCGCGGGCGGATAGTGGGAGCGGTGTGTTGGAGGAAGTGGCCAGTCAGGTTTATGGGGAACAATGGCAGGGGAAGGAGAGGATATGCCGCATAGTGTTTTTGGCCGATGTGCCGGCGGGGGGGCGGGTGGAATATCTGATATTTTATGGCAATCCGGATGCCGAGTTGCCCAATTATACGACGGACCTACAGGTGAACGGCGAGGGCTATGGGTTGGACGTGGCCAACAATCACTACACGGCGTCGTTGTCGCGGCAGATGGGGCAGCTAGAGAAATTGGTTTATCGGCGGGGGCACGGTCACGTGCCGTACGGAGCACAGTTGGAGTTGGTGCCCGGGGGGGAGGGGCACGGGGAACCCCCCAATATAGATTGGGGGCACGACTACCTGGCGTCGGGGGATTACCAGAAGTTTCGGGTAACGGCCTGGTCGCAGTGTCCCAATTATGAGGTAGTGCGGGGGCCGCTGTGCGTGCAGGTGCGGCGCTGGGGGTTTCCGCACAGCGCGGTGCACCCGCTCTTTACGCCGAGTCGGTTGCACATGAGTTTGACGTATACGTTTTACGCGGGGTTGCCCTACTTTCTCAAAGAGACCCATATGGAAGCAGTGAAGGGGTTTGAGTCACACGTGGTGCGCGACGACGAGTGGTTGTTTTGGGGGCTGCCGTTTTCGGACAAAGTGTGGATAGACCGCCACGGCGAATTGCACGAAGGGGATGTGGCCGACGGCCAGCATGACGACCTGTGGGGGGTGGGGATGTTCAATCGCGAAAACCGCGATGCGATTATCGTCCTGCGGCTGGAGCACGGGGCGGAAAAATTGGGCGCGATTTACCACAACGGCGAACCGTCGCTGGAGTATTTTGGGCGCGGGCAGATCTCGTGCCGCACCCCGGTACGGGAGCCTAAGCAGTTTAAGACAGGCAGCGCGCTATGGCAGAAGAACGCCTACATCTTGGCGCCTTATGCCGAGGAAGGGGGGGCGGCAATGGTGCAGGGCGTGCGGCGGCGGCTGCTGCAGCCGCTGGCGGTGAGTGCGGACAGGGTGCCGCGCCGGGTTGGGGCTAAAGCGAGGGGGGCGCTGGGGCGTTTTGGCGAAGTGGGGGGCGCGGCGGTTGGAAAGGCGGCCGTAGCGCTCAAGCGCAGGGTGTGGCAGGCGTTGCGCCAGGTGCGGGACGATCAGTTGATGCGGGCAGACGGCAACGTGGCGGATTTGGGGTATGTCTACGACGTGAGCGTGCGGGGAGATGTAGTACACATATTGATGACCATGCCGCATCGCGGCCGGCCCAAATACAATTTTATCGCCAACCCCATCCGCGACCGGGTGTGCAAGGTAAAGGGCGTGCGCGACTGCGTGGTGGACTTTACCTGGGAGCCGGCGTGGACGGCGGCGCGGCTGAGTGCGGCGGGGCGGCGGGAAATGGGGCTGGACTAATTTGAGCGGCGGTGATTTTGAAGCGCTGTTGGGTCGCTTCTTTGTGTGGCGATCTCTTTGAACTATATTACTCGCGATCGTAACGATTTTAAATTTAATGGGAGAGAAAGATGACCGCGACGCAAACCAGCGGGGCGCCGGCGCCCGAATCCTTGTGGTACTTGGACGCACCGCGCATGCACATAGGGACGCAGCGTTTTACTACCTCGGACGAGGACCTGGAATTTCTCGCCCGCCACGGCGTCCAGAACATGGCGCTCAACACCATGCCGTTGGATCGCGAGATTGGCTGGGACGCGGACTGGCTGGCCGGGCAAAAAGAGAAGTGCGCCAGCTATGGGGTGGATTTGGAGATGGTGGCGCTGCCGGTGCAACAGCTCAACGAGGACGGTGGCCAGATTCCCAATTATATGCTGGGCGATTTTGCGCGCGGCGAGCAAGAGATGGAGGTCGTGTGCAAGATGGTGCGCGCGGCGGCGGCGGCGGGCATTCCGGCCATCAAGTATTTTCTGTGCGAAATGGAGAATCAGCGGACCGAGAGCGTGCCGCTGGGGCGCGGCAATTCGCGCTATTCGACCTTTGATTTGTCCAAGGCCAATGTGGATGAGCAGCGCTACGACAAGCCGCTGTCGGCCGAGGAGAACTGGCAGCGCGTCACGTTCTTTTTGGAGCGCGTTATTCCGGTGGCCACCGAGTGCCAGGTGCGTATGGCCTGCCACCCCTGCGACC
>CAXGRO010000684.1:0-3421 GCA_964012055.1 uncultured bacterium | reverse complement strand
GTCTAACAGCCTGGCCATTGGCACCACCGGCGGTAATAAAATAATCGACGCAGTGCAGATTGCGCCCAACCCCTTTACGCCCAACGGCGACGGGATCAACGACGAGGCGCAAATTCAATTCGCCCTGCTCAAGGTGCAGGCGGCGCGACCGCTCACTATGCGCATTTTTTCTCTCGACGGGCGCCGCGTGCGCACCGTTGAAACCATGGTCCTGGGCGGCCGTCAAAGCCTCGCCTGGGATGGCCTGGACGACGCGGGAGAACTCGTGCCGCCCGGCCTCTACGTTTGTCAGATTGAGATCGACGCGGACGCCGACAACCTCAGTGGTCGTCGGCGTTCTCACCTGTTGGCCGTCGCCTATTAAAGGCGGCCACGGGAACTTAGGGAGGGTAATTTGAGACCGAAGACCGGGATAATGCTGGCGCTCTTCTGCGCCAGCCTATGGGGTCTGTGTGCCAAAGAGGCCGCGGCCCAACAAGATTACGGCAGCCGCCTGGGCCTGCAATTGGGCGACGAAACCAGTTTCACCCCGCAGGGACCGGCCGTGCTGCTCAACGCGCTCGACCCGGCGGTGCGCCGCTGGTACGTGCCCCAGGAGCTCTACAAAGATTACCAGTGGCGCCAGTGGGAGTACACCAACTACGCCCGCGACCAGTACGAGCGCTACGTCGACACCACTCTGGAGGGCGACTATTTCTACGACATCTACGGCAACTTCCTCACGCGCGGCTGGCTCATCTTCAACAATTCGCAAACGCGGCCCCAGCAGTTCGGCAATACGCTGTTTAAATCGTCGCGCTTCCAGAGCTGGTTTTCCGAGGTGGTGGTGGCCTCCGACAATAAGGGCCAGTACTTCTACACCCTCACCGTCAGCAGCCGCCTGCGCTCGACGCTTTCGCCCATGATCTTTTCCAAAGCCCGCATGGACGGGGTGCAGTTCGACCTGGCAACCGACCGCTACGAGGCCACCTTGCTCTTTTCGCGCCTGAGCAACCCGGGCGGCGGCACCACCGGCGACCGCGAGGTGCCGCGCACCAACAACACCATTCTGGCGGGCGGCCGCCTGGGAACCCAGGTGGGCGACTTTGTCGAAGTGGGGCTGCACATGGTCAACGCGCACCAGTCGCACACCCTGCTCGACAAGCAAGCGGGCAACCCCTTTGCCGGCACCCTGACCATCGGCCAGAACAGAACCGTGTCGTTCATTCAGGTAGTGCTGCGCGACGACTCGCCCGAAGACGGCGAGGGCGGCGCCGCCTTTTTCCCCGACGCCTCCGACGTGCTCATCACCTTCCAGGACGGCAGCGAACGCAACGGCAAATCGTTTGGCTTTGAGCCCATCATCGAGGGCGGTTTTGTGCAGCAAGGTTTTATCTCGGCCGACGGCCCCGAAGAAATCCGCCTGCTCTACGACTTCGACAGCCCGGCCTTCGTCGACAAAGAATTTGTCCAGGCCGACACCCTGGTCCAATACACCAAGGACGACATCGTCAAGGTGGAATTTCAGCTGGCCCTAGGCAACGATTACCAGATCTGGATGACCTCCGACCGCCAGACCAACCTCGACGGCCAATCCGTCCTCTTACTGGTGGCCCAGGCCGAGGGCAATGTGCGCGACATTACCAATTTGGAAACCGTCACCTTTGAATACGGCCTGCCCACCGGCACCCACATCTTTGGCGGCTCCATAGAGGTGCGCGACTTAAAGGGCTTTGACCTCTACGGCGAATACGACCTGAGCTGGAGCTACCGCCAGTATCCCAACGCCCTCAAAGAGACGCACAAAACCACTTCGGGCATCGGCGGCCAGAGCCGCGCCCCGGCCTGGATGGTCAACGTCTCCAAGCGCGAATACCCGTGGTTCGTCTTTGGCGAGTTCTACAGCATGGACCCGCGCTACAACACCCAAACCTTCATCACCTCCGCCAACGGCGAGATGGATTACGACAACGAGCGCACCTTTGTCGACCTAGTGGACGACAACGACGACCAGGACAAATTTCCCGACGGCGTGCGCTTCGACTGGCTCAGCGGCGATTTGCAGGTCTTCCCCGGCTGGGACCAGAACAACGACTTTGTGCCCGACTTCAACCAAAACGATACCTTTGTGCGCTCCAACGTCGAACCCGACTACGAAGAGGCCTTTTTGCGCTTCCACGTCGACCGCCCCGAGTTCCTCTTTGGCGTCGACATGAACAACAATTTCTGGGTCGACCAGTACGAAAACGACGAGGAACCCGACTACCCCTACCGCAAGGACCACCAGGGTTTTAATATCTACGGCGGCGCCGAAATAACCCCCGAGCTCAAAGTGATGGCCGGCGTCATGCGCGAGCGGTTGATCTCCTCCAACCAGGAGAACAACAGCACCTACGCCCTGCTCACCTACGAGGGCAACTCGCCGCGCTTCGGCAGCTTCCGCCTCTTCGAAATGAGCAAGCTGGTGGAAGACGACATCGAAAACACACTGCTGCAATGGGCCCCCGACAACACCCTGCGCGGCGGCGAATTGACGCGCGTCGAAGACCCCTTGCTGGCACGCGAGACCTGGGTCAATCAGCTCTTTGCCGGCCACACTCTGCAGGCCCGGTCGCTCTATCTGCAAACAAAGATGAACTGGATGATCTTTCACCAGGCGATGAACAAAACCCGGCGCGAAGAATTTGGTCTGGACCCCTCGGACTTTTTCTTCGGCCTGATCAACAAAGCCAGCTACCGCTTTAAAGTGGGCACCTGGTCGCTGGAGCCGCGCTGGAAGAGCGAATTCCGCAAACAGAGCCGCGGCCTCTTCAACCTGAGCAGTGCCACCAGCCTCATGCAACTCTTCGGCGGCCTGGTGGAAACGCCGCTCTTGCAGGTGACCCACCTGCAGGCCGGCGCCGAATACGTCTTCTTTAACGACTTTGACGTGCGAACCAACGACTTTACTTCGCTGACGCTGGCGTTTCAGTTCAGCAACCAATCGAATTATCTGGGATATAGATTGCGCGCTCTGGCCGGCCTAAAAGTCGAGCGCCGCGATTTTAAAGGGCAGAAAGCCCGCACCACCAATGAAGCTTTTGTAACAATTTATGCGGGGTTGGAGTGAACGCCTGAACACAGCGCGGAGCAACTCTGTTAATGAACTATGCGACCAAATCGAACGTGGTGGATCGGCGCCGGCCTAGGCCTTTTAGCCCTGGCTCTGCGCCTGATCTACCTCTACCAGGCCAACCGCAGTCCCCTCTTCGCCGTACCGGCGGCGGAGGCGGCGACTCACGTACAGCTCGCCGCACAACTGAGTGGTGCGGAAATTGGAGCGGCATCGGGAACCTGGCCCTCGCTACTCTACCCGCACCTGCTGGCGGGCGCAGACTACAATCTGATCCGCTGGGCACAGGCGCTTATCGGCGCATTCAATTGCGTCCTGCTCTGGCGCCTC
>CAXGRO010000683.1:0-3424 GCA_964012055.1 uncultured bacterium | reverse complement strand
GGGCCAGCCCATCACCTATATGGCCGGCGGCAAACAGTACATCGTCATCCCCACCGGCGGCGCCGACCAGCCCGCCGAGCTGGTGGCGTTGAGCTTGCCCTAGGAGCGGAGGCCATATGACCAACCTGCGGGACAAACTCTGGATTTGGGGCCACGCAGCCGGCAGCCACGACACCGGGTGGAACACCCCGGCGCCTTCGCGCATGACCCCGGTCGAAGGCGCCTACTACCTGGGCGTTCCCAACCTGATTATGGTCCGCTACGAAGGTCGGCCCGAACCACCCTACGCCCAGTACGCCCGTGCTTTCCGCCCGCTGGGCCAATTCGTCTGGTCCATCGTCGGTGCCAGGGGCGAAACCTCCGACGCGGAAATCGCCGCCGCTGGCCAACTGGCCGCCGCGCACCCCAATATGACCGGGGTGATGATGGACGACTTCTTCCAGGACGACCCCCAAAATCCCGGCGTCTACTCGCCCCAGCGGCTGGGCGAAATACGCGGCCTGCTGGCCGCCGACCGACCCAAGCCGCTGGATCTGTGGGTCGTACTCTACCAGCACCAGCTCGACCTGCCGGTGGCCGATCACCTGGCGCTCTGCGACGTGGCCACCTACTGGACCTGGCGGGCCGAGCTCCTGCCCAATCTGGAAAAGGACTTCGCCCGCTTTGAAGAAATCGCCTCCAGCGCGCGCAAAGTCCTGGGCCTGTACATGTGGGATTACGGCGACAAAAAGGCCCTGCCACTCGACCTGATGCAACACCAGTGCGAGCTGGGCTTGCAGTGGCTCAACGAAGGACGAGTCGAGGGTTTGATTTTCCTGGCCAGCTGTATCTGCGATATCGAACTCGACGCCGTCGAGTGGAGCCGCCAGTGGATCGCCGAGCAATTCTGAGAAAAGGAACCCCATCTTGCCCAGTGTCCGCGACGCATTCGCCAGTGACCGCCCGCGTCCAATCTACCATTACCTGCCACCCAAAAACTGGACCAACGACCCCAACGGCACCTTCTATGCCGACGGCAAGTACCACCTCTTTTACCAGCACCGGGACACCCCCTCCCCCATCGACCGGGCGGCTGGGGCACCTGGTGCCACGCCGCCACCGAGGACTTCATCCACTGGACCGATTACCCGGTGGCGCTGGAGCGCGACCCAGAAGGGCCTGACCCCGTGGACTGCTGGAGCGGCGGCACCATCGAACACGACGGCGCGCCCAGACAGCCTCGGCGTGCGCTTTTTTGCCCAGGGCCCCCAAGCCCGTTTAGACCGGCTCGACGCCTGGCAGATGGGCGCCTGTCAATATACCTGTTATGTCAAATGACAGGACGACGCCACGATTTCAGGATCAACCAACATGAGTGAACACCCCCGCCTCTTCGCCACAAAAGAAAGCATAGCTCAGCTCAAGCAGGCGGTCACAGCCGGCACGCCCAAATGGCTGTGCGAGCGACTGATCGAACAGTGCGAAAATCACGTCGCCCAGGTCGACCTGAACGCCAGCCGCTGGTCGCACGCCGAGGGAGAGTTAGGGGGATGGGCAGGTTTTTGGGAGAACCCCCGCGAAATTCTCGACACCTCATTGGGCTTCCTGCTCACCGACAACGCCACGTATCGCGACCTAGCCCTGGGCATGATCGAAAAGATGACCGCGTGGGAGACGTGGTTTCATCGCTACGAGCCGGATCGCGGCGTGATGCTACAGTCCATGGCGATCGCCTACGACCTGATGTACGACACATTGGGCGAGGACCGCGCCCAACGACTGCGCCGCTTGATCGCCTCCGAATGCGCCGACATGCTCGGCTACCTCCAGGGCCAGGGCCAGCAGCACAAGCACTCCCACAACACCGGCGGGGCCCGCACCTTTTCCGCCTTTGGCATCGCCGTTTTGGCTATCCAGGAGGCGTGCGAGCAAGCGGAGGAGTGGCTCAAACTCGCATGCGACGGGGTGGCGTGCTGGATCGAGGCGGGCCTGGACGAAGACGGCGGCACCCGCTACATGACGGAGGGTAGTTACAACGTCACCGCCCTGGGGCACGTCACCGCCTTTGTCGTCGCCTACCGCAACATCTTTGGCAAAGACCCCTGCGACCTGAGCCGCTTGCGCAAGTACGCGCTGTTCAGCCTGTACATGCTGGAGCCGCAGCGCGACGGCATGGGCCAGTTTGGCGCCTTCGGCCGCGCCGGCTCCTACGCCCCCGAGACCGCGGTCGCATTGATGGCCCTGTTCGACGACGGCCTGGCGCGCTGGTTCTATGACGAGTACTACGGCCCCCGGGCCGACCTCGACCGCTTTAGCCCAAACGGAGTCGTCAACTGCAGCGAGAGCTGTTACGTCTTGCCGCTGCTGTGCTGGAAAGAGGTGGCGGCCGAAGCGCCGGACGCCTCGCCCAGACTCCAGCGCGCCGCCCTGTTCCGCGGCTCGGGCAAGGCCGTCATGCGCACCGGCTTCGAAGACTCCAACGACCTGCAATTGATGTTTCAATGCCAGTCTCCCCAGCACGGTCACAGCCAGGCCGACGTGGGCAACTTCATCCTCAACGCCCTGGGCGAACGTTTCATCGACGACCCGGGCTGTGCGGGCGGGTCTGCCGAACTGCGGCCCGGCGCCTGGGGCAGTTACGTGTGGGGGTGCAGTCCCGCCGCCCATAACCTGGTGCTGATCGACGGCGTCGCCGGGGGCACCCACAGCTTTGGAACCATTCCCGACTTTCTCCACAGCGACGTGGCAGACTATCTGCTGGCTGAAATGAAGCCGGCGTACGACGCCAGGTCGGCGGTGCGGCGCGCCCAACGCCACGTGGTTTTTGTGCGGCCTTCGTACTTCGTCCTCATCGACGACATCCGCAAAGACGATCAGCCGCACGACTACGAGTTGCTCTTGCACGCCCCCACTCACCGGCCGCTGGACAAGACAGCAGCGGACGGCCAATTCCTCTGGCGCGGCGAAAACGCCGACCTACTCGTCGCCTTCGCCCACCCCCGCAATGTGTCGTTTGCCGCGCCCAGCGCCGAGCTGGTCGCCCAACAGGCCGTTGAGGGGGACAGCAAGGACTGGAGCCTGTGGCCGGGCGTTCTGGAAAAAAAGAACCCACTCGGCCAATCCCGCCTCGAAAAGCAGGAACACCTCGACTTTCTCGAACGCATGAAAGAGGCGGAGGAAATTCCGCCCTTCTACATCTTTGGCGCCGACGAACCCAGAACCGAAGGTCTGTTCTTTACCCTGTTGTATTCCGTGCGCCGCGGCAGCACGGTGCCAAACGCCGTAGCCGCGTCCACGGCATCCGTAGTGACCATGGCCATCGACGGCCGCGATCTCGTCGTCTTCAACCGCGCCGGCGGCCATGTCGAGGCGGGCGGAGTCCAGACAGACGCGTCCGTGTTTCACACGCGCGTCGAAGACGGCCAGATGGCACACTGGCTGGCCG
>CAXGRO010000682.1:0-3438 GCA_964012055.1 uncultured bacterium | reverse complement strand
CAGGGCTGTGGGGGTGTTGGGAAGGGCAGGCCCCCGAGGGACTCACAAAGCACCAGAGGCAAGGCCGCCACCCCCTGGCACCACCAAGCACATCGCCAACTACACCAACCACACTCACCTCACCCTCTCTTCTCTTCTTGCTCCGCCCGCCACTCTGCCATTTCCTCCACCATATGCACCTGGTTAGCCAACACCGGATCCAAATGCACCCGACGCCCCGCCCCCGCCGTGGCCAACATCTTCTCGTCGGACATCCTCTCCATGCCGTATTTGACATGAGCCCCAATACACTCCTTCAAAACGGACATATTTTCCTCAGTAGCGTGCTGACAGCAATTGATGGTAAACATGCGCCGCCGCGCCCCCCCGCCAAACGTCGCGTGCTTGAGATTGTGCACAAAAACCACCACGTCGCCCAGCTCGGTCTCCAACGCCAGCGCCGGCACTGCGTCGCCCGCCACCCCCCAGCGCCCCTCCAACTCGCTTATATCATCCTGAACCCGCGCCGCAAAACGATCGTCCAAATTGTGGCTGCCCGGAGTCACCCGCAGCGCCCCCGTATTGCGCCGCAGCGAATCCAGATAAGAAGCCACTTTAACAAACTTAAACCCCTTAATCCAGCGGTCCGAATGCCAGTGCGTGTCGCCAACATAATAGTTGCCGTCGGAACCGACGTAGTTAAAATCGTCACCAATCAAACTGCCCACCAACCCTTCAATGCGCGGGTCGTCAAGCAGGGCGCACAGACGCTCGTGCTGGTCGATAAACGGCACAATCATCGAGCGCTGGGTACCGGTCGTGCACCTGGCCGTTGGGGCCACGGCCGCACTCCCGCCACACCTCCTCAAAAGCGTCGATAATCTCGTCGACGCAGTCTTTTATCAAGCCGGGCAGTGCGAAAAAACCAAAGGTCTCAAAAAACGCTTCTGCTGCTCGCTTAGCCGCAAACGCTCCATTGCGGCTAAGCCAATGCGTCGTCGATGACCTTCTTCATTTTACCCGTCTCCTCCACCATGTCCCACCCCGCCTCAATGACGTCGGGCGCCGCGACAAATTCCACCGTCACCACGCCATCGTAGCCGTCGTCTATCAATTTGCGCCCCATGCGCCCAAAGTCGATGACGCCGTTGGGCGCGTCGGTTTTCACCTCAAACTCCCCCTGCGCCGACTGCTTGATGTGGAAGTGGCGCGCGTGCGCGTGCATGGGCTCGATGCCCTCGTTGGTCAGCCCCATCTGCACCTGGTGGGCGTAATCGAGCGTATACCCTATGCCCGGCACCGCCTCCACCAAACGCTCGGCCTGCGCCGGCTCCAGCGCAATCGACATGATGCAGGGCTCAAAGTTGAGCAGCACGCCGTTTTTCTGTGCCACGTCCACCATCCACTTGTACTCCTCTACAGAAGTGGCAAAGGCCTCCTCATAGCTCTGCCCCAGATCTTCGTGCACATTGCCCGGCAACATCATCACGCTCTCAAACCCCGCCTTGCCGGCGATTTCGGAAAACTGCCCGAACAACTTGCGGCTGCGCGCCCGCTCGGCTTCGTCGGGGTGGTTGATGGCCTGGCCAAAATCGCAAATAAAAAGCTCCGACACGCCAATGCCCTTGGCGTCCATAATGCCCCTGATACGCTCCGCCTCGCCGCCTGTATCGTCCGGATTCTGCACCACCTGCTGTGGCACGTAGGCAGTAAAGGTGCTCCAACCACTGGCCCCCACATCGGCCAGGTCAAAACCCAATCCTTTGAGCACGTCGCACGACTCCTCCAACCCCATATCCCCAAATGCGAAAGTCGATCCGGCTACTCGAATCATTGTTTTTCTCCAATTGGTTTTATTGTTCGATGAATTCCAGCGCTTTCTCCACATCCTCCTTGCTGCCCACCACCAGCGGCACGCGCTGGTGCAATTCCTCGGGCTGCAAGTCCAGAATCGGCTGCCGCCCGTTGGTGGCCAAACCGCCCGCCTGCTGAATGATAAACGCCATGGGATTGGCCTCGTAGACCAGCCGCAATTTACCCTGGGGCGCCTTGACATCGCCCGGGTAGAGAAAGACTCCCCCCTTGAGCAGATTGCGATGAAAATCCGACACCAGCGAACCTATGTAGCGCGTCGTGCGCCCCTTCTTGAGCCAGTCTACATACGCCCGTACCCCTTCTGACCAGCCGGCATAATTGCTCTCGTTGGTGCTGTAAATGCCGCCCTGCACCGGCGTTTTGATATTTTCGTGCGACAGTAAAAATTCCCCCAGCGCTGGATCGAGGGTAAAACCGTGCACCCCGTTGCCGGTGGTGTACACCAGCATGGTACTCGAACCGTAGATAATATAACCGGCGCACAGTTGCTCCGTCCCTTTGCGCAGAAAATCCTCCAGCGTGGCGACTTCACCGGGACTCTTTTTCCGATAAATAGAAAAAATGGTGCCAATGCTCACATTGACGTCGATATTGGACGAGCCGTCCACCGGGTCGAAGACCAGAATGTAATCGCCCCGAACATTCTGCTCGGGAATGGGGTAGAATTCCTCCATCTCCTCGGAGGCCAGGCCCGCCAGCTTGCCGGTGCGATCCACCGAGCGGATGATGACGCTGTTGGCAAACTCGTCGAGCATCTGCACGTCCTCGCCGTGTACATTAGTGCGGCCGGTCAGCCCCATGGTCTCGGCCAGGCCGGCTTTGTTGACTTCGCGGCCGATGAGCTTGCAGGCGGTGGTCACTTCAGTCAGCAGCGCGGTAAAATCACCGGTGGCCTCTGGATTTTTGTGCTGTTCCTCAATAATAAAACGCGTCAGCGTGGTGCCTGTCTGCATTTGGCGTCCTTCCCCAGTTAGCCAATCAGTGGCCAGACTCAATTGTGAATTCATATATCTTTCACCCAGTGGGCATAGAGTGGTTTGGTTTCCTCTGGTAGCGCGGCGAACACCTCGGCCGGCACCAGCGGCGTGATATTGTCCTGCCCCCCCGCCTCGTCTACCAGCCGGTGGCGCTCGTCCGAATTGGGCAAGAGCACATCGAGATTGAGCCACCATGGCGCGTAGCGGATGGCCAGCCCCACGCGCGGTTCTGGGGAAAGATTGGGACTCATGGCGTGCCACAGGCGGCTGTCCATCACCAATACCGAGCCGGCGGCGCCGGTGACGTGCATCTCGCTGGAATAAGACTCGAACAAGTCGATGGGGATATTGCCGGTGGGATTGTCGTTGCAGCGATGGCTGCCGCTGACCACCAGCGTCGCCCCCGTTTCCGGCGCAAAGGGGCTCAGCATCCATATGGTGGTCAAATGCGCCACCATGTCGGGATAGGGAGCGGGGATGTGGCCGGCGTTTTGCTGATTGAAAGGCCAATCGGCGTGCCATTGGCCGCGCTTATCGCTGGGATAGAGCGTCATGCAGGTAGTAAACGAAATACGCACATGCTCGCCCAGTACAGCCTGACACAAAG
>CAXGRO010000681.1:0-3446 GCA_964012055.1 uncultured bacterium | reverse complement strand
CGGTTTAATTTTTAATCTTCATGTGCGGCTGTGGGGGTGTTGGGCCGGGCAGGCCTCCTTGGGACTCACAAACCGCCAGAGGCAAGCCCCCCTACCAACCGTCGCCAAAATGTCACACCACCACCCCACCCAACAATTGACACACCCCCCCAATATTAGTATATCTATGCCCTCACTCCTACATCAATACTGTGGACACTTTTTCGATTTTGAGCGAATTTTTGTAAGGTTGAAATTCGTAAGTAATTATTTATCAATAAGTTACAAATTTCAATATCTATTTGTCTAAGCCGTTATTTATCAATAACTTACAAAAAGTGTCCACAGTATTGCTACATATATAATGGAATAAAACCCAATGCACTTTGAAGGCACCCATACATTCAACGCCCCCCAGCACGTCATGTGGGACCTGCTCAACAACCCCGACGTCCTGGCCCGCGCCACCCCGGGAATCAAAACCCTCGAACCCATCGAAGAAGACAAGTACAAAGCCATCGTCGACGTCAAAATGGGCCCCATCAACGCCACCTTTGACGGCACCCTGGAAGTCGCTGACAAAGTAGCGCCGCAAAGCTATAAACTACACATCGACGTCGACGCCAAAATCGGCATCGTCAAAGCCGAGGGCACCATCGCGCTGCAAGGCGAAGAGCAAAACACCAGTGTCGCCTTTGAGGCCGACGCCCAGCTCAGCGGCACCCTGGCGCGCATGGGACAGCGCGTGCTCAGCGGCGTGGCGCGCATGATGACCAAGCAGTTTTTTAAAGCGTTGGAAGAAGAGATTCCCCAGCAATAACAGAAAAACATTGTACACACCAATAGCCATCACCACAGGAGGTTGACCTATGGCAGTATCCATCAAAGTCACAGTCAACGGTCAGACCCACGAAAGCGAGGTGGACCCCCGCCTCTTCCTTGTGCAATACTTGCGCGATACGCTGGATCTGACCGGCACCCACGTGGGCTGCGACACCAGCAATTGCGGCGCCTGCACCGTAAATATCAACGGCAAGGCGGTCAAATCGTGCACCGTGCTCGCGGTGCAAGCCGACGGCGCCGATGTCACCACCATCGAGGGGCTGTCCAACGGCGAATTGCATCCCTTGCAGGAAGGCTTTAACCAGGAACACGGCCTGCAGTGCGGCTTTTGCACCCCGGGCATGATTATGGCGGCGCAACAATTACTGGAGCGCAATTCGAGCCCGTCGGAAGACGAAATCCGCCACGCCCTCGAAGGCAATTACTGCCGCTGCACCGGCTATGAGAACATCGTCAAGTCCATCCAATACGCCGCCGCAAAACTAGGTTAGGAGGGGTGTCATGGGAGATATTATTGGCCAATCCGTAAAACGCGTCGAAGACAAACGCTTTACCACCGGCAAGGGGCGCTACACCGACGACATCGTGCTGCCGCGCATGACCTTTGCCTCCATCGTGCTCAGCCCCCATGCCCACGCCAACATCAAAAGCATCGATCTGAGCGCCGCCAAAGCGGCCCCGGGCGTAGTGGGCGCCTTTGTCGGCAAAGACCTGCAGGACGCCGGCATCGTCGGCTTGCCGGTGGGCTGGCAGGTCGACTTTAAAAACGGCGAGACCATGAAAGAGCCGCCCCACCCGGTGCTGGCCGTCGACAAAGTGCGCTATGTCGGCGACGGCGTCGCCGTGGTCATCGCCGAAACCAAAGAGCAGGCCAAAGACGCCGCCGAGCTAGTCGAGGTCGACTACGAAGTGCTCGACGCCGTCGTCGATGTGGTCAAGGCGACGCAGGACGGCGCGCCGCAGCTCTTTGACGACGTGCCCAACAACGTGCCCTTCGACTGGGGCCTGGGCGACGCCGACGCGGCCGCAGCCGCCATCGACAGCGCCAGCCACGTCACCACCCTCGACATCACCAACCAGCGGCTCATTCCCAACGCCATAGAGCCGCGCTCAGCCATTGGCGACTACGACGGGGCCAACGACAAATACACACTCTACACCTCGTCGCAAAACCCGCACGTCATTCGCCTGTTGCTCACCGCCTTTGTACTGGACCTGCCCGAGCACAAGGTGCGGGTGGTGTCGCCCGATGTGGGCGGCGGTTTTGGCAGCAAAATTTTCCACTACGCCGAGGAAGCTCTGATGGTGTGGTGTGCCAAACAGCTCGGCCGGCCGGTCAAGTGGACCGCCGAGCGCAGCGACAGTTTTATCACCGATGCGCACGGCCGCGACCACTCCACCAAGGCCGAAATGGCAATGGACGGCGAGGGCAATATCACCGGCCTGCGCGTCACCACCCACGCCAATATGGGCGCGTACTTCTCCACCTTCGCCCCGTGCGTGCCCACCTACCTCTACGGCACCTTGCTGCAAGGGCTCTACACTACCCCGGCGATTTACGTCGACGTCACCGCGGCCTTTACCAATACCACTCCGGTAGACGCCTACCGCGGCGCCGGCCGCCCCGAGGCCACCTACCTGCTGGAGCGCCTCATGGACACGGCGGCGCGCGAGATCGGCATGGACCCAGCCGAGTTCCGCCTCAAAAACTTCATCCCGCCCTTTGACGGGATCGAACAACCGGGCTACGAAACGCAGGTGGCGCTGGTTTACGACAGTGGCAATTACCCCGCCGTGCTCAATAAAGCGCTGGAAATGGCCGGCTACGAAGACCTGCGCAAAGAGCAGGAAGAGGGCCGCAAAAATGGCCGCTACCTGGGCATTGGTTTCTCCACCTACATCGAGGCCTGCGGCATTGCGCCGTCGGCAGTGGTAGGCTCTTTGGGGGCGCGCGCCGGGCTCTTTGAGAGCGCCGGGGTGCGGGTGCAACCCACCGGCAAAGTCTCGGTCTTCGTCGGCAGCCACGCCCACGGCCAGGGTCACGAAACCACCTTCTCGCAGGTAGTAGCCGACCGCCTGGGCGTAGCCATTGAGGACGTCGACATTGTGCACGGTGACACCGAGTCGGTGCCTTTTGGCATGGGCACCTACGGCTCGCGCAGCCTGGCGGTGGGCGGTACGGCCATCGTCAAAAGCCTCGACAAGGTCATCGAAAAGGGCACCCAAATCGCCGCTCACCTGCTCGAAGCGGCCGAGGAAGATCTGGAATTTTCTGGCGGCCAGTGGACGGTCAAAGGCACCGACCAATCGGTGGCGTTTGGCGACGTGGCGCTAACGGCCTACGTGCCGCACAACTACCCAGAAGGATTGGAGCCGGGACTCGAATTCACCAGCTTCTACGACCCGGCCAACTTCACCTTTCCCTTTGGCGCCCACATCGCCGTGGTGTCGGTGGATCCCGACACCGGCCAGACCAAACTGGAGCGCTACATCGCCGTCGACGACGTCGGCAATGTGGTCAACCCTATGATCGTCGACGGCCAGGTGCACGGCGGCATCACCCAGGGCGTGGGCCAGGCGCTGCTCGAAGGCGCCATCTACGACGACAACGGCCAGTTGCTCAC
>CAXGRO010000680.1:0-3449 GCA_964012055.1 uncultured bacterium | reverse complement strand
CCTGCGGGCTGTGAGTCCCGGCCCCCCTTTCCCCCGACCGCTCCCCCACAAAACACCGCCGGCAAAACCCCCACCCTATTCCGCCAAGTACCATATGGCTCTTGATCTACGCTGCCCAAATCCCTCGCATCTACCCACTAATCCAAATCACTACGCCCACGATCACCCTCCCAACCTCAACGGAGCACCTCTGGGGACGGGGGAGGGCCTCAGAGCGGATTCATTACCCCCGGAGCCGCAGGATTGCGGCGCAGGAGGTAATGCCTCGGAGCAGCCCATGGATGGGCTGCGAGCACCGAAGATCCGCCAACTCTAAGAGTTGAGCGCCATGAGCGAGAGGCCCTCCCCCGTCCCCAGAGGTGCGTCCATAACCCACCTCCCACCAACCAACGCCCACATCACCCCGGAATAACCGGCAGTACCACATGCGACGCCCTCCCCACACTATGATACACCGTATTATCCGCCCCCATCCTCCGCCGCTCCTCCCCAATCCCATCCCCCGTATTGGGATTCACATCAAAACGCGGAAAATTAGAACTAGAAATATCCAACCGAATGCAATGCCCCGCAACAAACAGATTACTCGTCGGATACAGCACAATAGTCACCTCCGCCACCTCCCCCGGCTCCAACAACTCCCCTTGCTCCGGCCCATTGCGATAGCGCAACCGCATAATACTGTCCGTCAAATTGAGTGCATACCCGTGCGGGTACCACGCACTGGGCGGATACAAATCGATTAACTTGGCCGTAAAATCCGTGTCTACCGCCGACGACGACACCCACAACTTCACCTCAACCGGCCCCGTCACCTCCACGTCCTCCACCAGCGGCTCCGTTTGAAAAACCAGCACATCGCGCCGCGACCCCAGCGGCAAATAAGGCGGCTTGCACCCCCAAAACTGCGGTCCCTCCACCTGATTAAAACCGCCTGGCTCCATAATCTGGTGCACCCGCGTCGTGCGTGGGGCAAACGCCGGATCGGCAACCCCCGACGGCATATCCCCCAACTCGGCCAACGACGACACACTGCCGCCGATCGACGGCACCGGGTCCGAAGGGTCAAAACGATACGTAGTGCTACTCCCATCCTCCGCCGGTTTTTGCGGACACAGGCCGCCGTCGCCGTGCAGGTAATATTCGGTGTAGCGCGTGCGCGCCAGCGGCCACTCCTGCTCGTCGCGCCAGCGCCCGCCGTGCATCAGCCGCCCGCCCACCGTGCGCTGGCCGCCGCCGCCGCCCATCACAAAAATACGCACCGGCGGTTCGTCGGCCAGGCCGTTTTCCTTGCCCTTGAGCGTCCAGTTAAACCACTGCAAATGCAGCTGGCGAAAACTCTCCAGCGCCGCTTCTTCGCCAAACTCCACGTCCCCCGCATAATTCAACTCCACTGTGGCCGAGCCGTGCGTCCACGGCCCCACCAGCACCCGCACCGGCCCTTTCTTGCGCTGCGCCAGCCCCTCATAATTTTTAAACGTCGAGCGCGTGTACGAGTCGTACCAACCGCCGACGATGAGCATGGGCATGTCGGGAAAATCGTCCCAGAAAAGTTCCGGCGCAAAACTGGGGTGTTTCCAGTAATCGGTAAAATCCGCTTCCGTCAAAATCTTTAAAGCCCACTGCTCGTAGGTTGGCACCAGCTTGAGCTGGGTTTGCCCCTTGCGGATGGGCCAGCGCGTCAGCCAGTCGGAAAAACTCGGCGCCCCCATATTGAGCGCCGCGTCGATCGAGGGGGCTGCCTTCAACTCCTTTTGCGTATTGAGCCCCGAATGCCAGAACGCCCAGGCTATAAAACGCAATTCCATCGCCCCGCCCTGCCGCACCGAACTCTCGTGTGCATTGGCCCCGCTCATATTAGGTACTATAGTCGCCAAATTTTTGGGCCCCAGTGCCGCCGGCGCCGTCTG
This sequence comes from uncultured bacterium, assembly GCA_964012055.1. Classification (GTDB taxonomy): domain Bacteria; phylum Latescibacterota; class UBA2968; order UBA8231; family UBA8231; genus CAXGRO01. The sequence continues at coordinate 1,539 of CAXGRO010000680.1, read as the reverse complement.
CGTCCACCCCGCCCACGACGTACCCCAGGTGCCCACTTTGCCGTTGGTCCACGGCTGCTGGTCGATCCACGCCAGCGCGTCGTAGCCGTCTTCGGCTTCGGGCACTAAAAAATTCACCTCACCCTCCGACGCATAAGTGCCGCGACTGTCCTGGATGACCGCTATGTAGCCGTGCCGGGCAAAGAAGCGGCAATAGTGCGACGTCGATTCCATTTCGTCTTTATTGTAGGGCGTGCGGTGCAGTACGGCGGGGTGTTGGCCGGGCAGGGGCTGGCCGTCTTGGGCCGGGAAGTAGACGTCGGTGGACAGTTTTACGCCGTCCCGCATGGGCACCATTATATTGCGTTCGACGACTACATCATAGGGCGGTTGGGGGGACATGCATTCCTCCTGGGGGTTTTACTAGTAGTGGGACCCTCCCCGACCTCCGTCATACTCTAGTTTTCACGCGGATACGCTAGAAAAACAAGAGAGGGAATGCACATAATAAATAACAAGCTGCTCGATGCGCAAGCATCGGAGCGGCCTATCCAATCCATCTATGTAGTCTAACCATCTAGAACAAGCGCAGTTAATGGACCATATGTACGCGGGCGCACGGCCATGGGGTAGTGGCGCTCCAGCAACTCGCCGCCGGCGCCACCAATTGGGCGTCCCTTCGCTCTTTCATAAAGCTTCTGTTGTAATAGTGGGAACGTCCGTCAAAAAGGTTGTTTTTTTGGTGTCTTTGCTGGCCCACTTTGGAATCAGTATATCGCGAAACAACACAAACTCGACAAAGCCACATCGCTCGCAGACTCATAAAACACCGCCCGCATGAGACCTTCCCAACCTTCCCAGACCGAGAAAAATACAAAAAAGGGAATTTTAACCCCACACTAGAAATTCCCTCAACTCAGGAGACCACCCATGCATCGCCCCATTCTAGCCGTCCTCCTCCCCCTCTTTCTAGGTCTCACTGCCCGCCAAATAGACGCACAAAACCTCAACGACACTATCTCCCCCGACCCCCGGGTCACCATAAACACCCTGGAAAACGGACTGCGCTACTACATCCACGTCAACCGCCAACCGGCCAATCGGGCGGCGCTGTGGCTAGTGGTCAACGCCGGCTCCAACCTGGAAGAAGACGACCAGCAGGGTCTGGCCCACTTCCTGGAACACATGGCGTTTAACAGCACCCAAAACTTTCCCCAGGAACAAGCGCTACAATATTTACAATCCATCGGCCTGGGCGGCCCCGACCTCAATGCCTTTACCAGCTTTGACGAGACCGTCTACCTCCTGCAAGTGCCCACCGACGACGAAGTAGCCATGGCAACGGTGTTCCAGATTTTGGAAGACTGGGCCCACAACATCACTTTGACCCGGCCGAAGTCGAAGAAGAGCGCGGCGTGGTCATCGAAGAAGCGCGGCTGGGAGGAGATGCTTTTGGCCGCGTCGGCAACCAGCTGCTCCCCGTGCTCTACCAGGGGTCGCGCTACGCCGAGCGCTCGCCCATCGGCCAAGTGGCGGTCATCGACACATTCAAAATAGAAC
>CAXGRO010000679.1:0-3475 GCA_964012055.1 uncultured bacterium | reverse complement strand
CTTGAACCTGCAACCCCTGGTTTTGGAGACCAGTGCTCTACCAATTGAGCTACAGACCTACATGCGAACTTATCGGGTCTCTTTGTGCATCTTGTGTTGGCGACAGAAACGACAATACTTCTTAAATTCGACCCGTCCCGAATGCAAGCGCCTATTTTTGGTCGTGGTGTAATTCTGCCGACTGCAGGACTCACACTCCAGCTTAATCTGATCTCGCGGCATGTTCTTACTCGCGTAATATGGAAAAGAAGGCGTTTATTGAATAATCGGAGCCGATGACCGGGGTTGAACCGGTGACCTCGTCCTTACCAAGGACGCGCTCTACCAACTGAGCTACATCGGCTGCAAAAAGCAGCAGTTATACACTATAATATGGAGCGGGAAACGGGACTCGAACCCGCGACATCGAGCTTGGAAGGCTCGCGCTCTAGCCAACTGAGCTACTCCCGCCTAATCCAAAGTGCTCTCTACACAGACTTTTAAACTTACTGCTTTGTTAAAAACCTGTCAAGACTTAGGTTAAGCAAAATAAAAAAAGCGACGGCTTTACAGCTCATCGCTTTTTCTCGATTTAGGTTCTCAAATCTATCCGTGACCAGACAGCGCCATATATTGTCGCTCTTTTTGGGCCAATTGAGGCAAATAATATTCACTCATATAGTGTCGCTTGCAATAACCTCGCGACGAATGCCTGCCTTCACAGCCTGCCACTTTGCACACTGTACTTCCATAAATTCTTTCTCGTTATGGGGTTAGACTTCCGTAGCGCCTCATCTGTTGGCAGTGGCGGAAACAAAACCCTTTGACTACTCGAAATACCTTGCAATTGCATGGGCAAATCTTGCCGCCGAATCCAGCGGCCTCTTGCTACTACTACGGCGTGTTCTAGCGCATTTTCTAACTCTCTCACATTGCCTGGCCACGTATATTTGAGCAGACACTCCATCACTTCCTCATCTACCCCTTCCGCTAATTTACCGTTGTGTTCGGCAAAAACTCTAACAAACTGCTCGACAAAAAGCGGTAAATCCCCCTCCCTTTGGCGCAGCGGCGGGACTTCGATTGTGATTACATTCAATCGATATAGCAGATCCCGCCGAAATTTTTGCTCCACTACGGCCTCGTGCAAGTCTCTATTGGTGGCCGCAATCAGTCGACAGTTTACTGGAATGGTGCGGTCGCCGCCCACGCGGACAATGGTTTTTTCCTGAAGTACGCACAGTAATTTGACCTGTACATCGGCGGGCACATCGCCAATTTCATCCAAAAATAGCGTCCCCCCGCTGGCCAATTCAAATTTGCCCAATCGGCCTTTTTTGCTGGCACCGGTAAATGCGCCTTCCACATAGCCAAAGAGTTCACTTTCGATCAAATCGCGCGGAATGGCAGCGCAATTTACCGCCAAAAAGGGGCCCTCTCCAAAAGCGCTTATATTGTGAATCGCTTGGGCAAAGACCTCCTTGCCCGTCCCCGTTTCACCCTGGATGAGAATATTGGCACTGAAACCAGCGGCAACCGAGCCAATTCCTTGGTTTTTTCTATTACGGCACTCTGTCCTATAATATCTTCAAAAATAAAGGTCCGCTGCACGCCAATAACTCGATTTACTAGGCGGCCTACCTCCCCCATTTCTCGAAACGTCAACACTGCACCACTGCTCTGTCCCGCCGCATCAGTAATAGGCTGAAGGTTTGCCATAGCCGCTATTTTTTCATCGGCCGTGCGCAAAGTAATCACTCTATTACTAAGCTGCCCGCCGCTGGCAATCCACTCTTGTAAGGGCGGCTTATCCTCAATCAAATCTCCTATATCACGCCCTTTTACCTGCTCTTGACCAAGCCCCAAAATCTTTCTAGCTACGGTATTTAACGACTCTACTTGACCGCCCTCATCTACTGCTAACAAGCCATCGGTTATCGACTCGAGCAGTGCACGCGAGTGATTGTATAGACGCCGCAATTGGTTGCCCTGCTGTTTTTCGGTGCGCACCAATTCTTGCAGGCGATTGGCCAGACGAATTCCTTCAATCTCGACGGCGATTTGACTGGAAAGCGCAAATAGCATATTTAAATCGCCCATGCTAAACAAACGCCGGTTCGCCCCGATGGGGGCGATTTTATCGAATAGCGATAGGGTGCCCACTACACGATCTTCCAGCACTAAAGGAACGCAAATCATCGATGGCCCCAAGGCTGTAGGATGGCGATCGGTACGCACGTCGTCGATCATTATCGGCTCGCCCATGACGGCAACGTATTCGGCAATACGCTTTTCGTAATGGGAATCAAAATATACCTCATCGGCCGCCATCATAGTCGCCAGCGCCAGCGCCTCATCCACCATCAGGCGAATGGCTGCGCCTTTGGCATTAAACACATCCATGGCGCGAGTGGCAATCAGTTCGAGCATTTCGTCCAGTCCCAGACCCACATTAATCGCCTGACCGAGATCGTTGAGGGCCTGCACATCCTCCGTGCGTTGTATTCCGGTTTCGCGATATTGTACAGCGCGAATTAAAGCGACTAACGCCCGGCACACCCCTCCGGTGAGAATTTCCATTTCGGCAGACGAAAATTGCCGCACCGTCCGCGTTTGCAAATTAAAAACGCCCACCAATTCACCGCAGTCTTCAATGGGCACGGCTGCTATGCTTTGAAAGGGGGCTTTCTGGTCTTGCGGCAAAAATGATCGCGGATCTCGCTGCATGTGGGAGACACACAGCGCTTTGCTCTGAAAGGCGGCCATACCGGTAATTCCCTGGCCTATGCGCAAACGACTCTCTTTGTCGAGATCTGCTCCCTTTTCGCCTTGTACGACCAATTCGTCGGTACGCCGATCTAAGAGATAGATGGCACAGGATTCTACATCAAAATGCCCCACGATGCTCCTGGCCATATCTTGCAATACTTGCTGCAGAGACTGGGGATCGACTATCAGGCTTATGGCGTCGTGCCAGAGCCTATTTTCTAATTCGGCATTGGGATCCATAGCATTTCGCCCAAAAACCAACTCCCGGAGGCGATCACCCCCGGGAGTTGGCTGCCATTATGCGAAAAATTAGCGAGAAATCTTGACGATTTTGTATTTCAGGGTTCCGGCCGGCACTTGGATTTCGACTTCTTCGCCTTCCGCATGCCCCAAAAGCCCTTTGCCAATAGGGGAAACAGTGGAAATTTTACCCGCATCAAAGTCGGCCTCCTCGGGCGCCACCAAGGTATACTGTAATTCGCTATCGTTTTTTAAATCGATCATATCTACTGTAGCGCCAATATACACCTTGTCGTCGGGAATGGCTTCATTTTCCAATAGGCGGACTCGGCTCAGGGTTTCTTCGAGTTTGTTTATGCGCCGCTCTAGAAACAGCAGGCGTTCCTTAGCGGCGGCATATTCGGCATTTTCCGATAAATCACCAAATTCGCGGGCGCGTTGTAGGGCCTGGCGCACCGTTGGGCGCTCGTTGTCTTTGAGCTCCTTT
>CAXGRO010000678.1:0-3476 GCA_964012055.1 uncultured bacterium | reverse complement strand
ATTAAGAACGATGGATAGAAACAAAAAGTTGCACGGTTTAATTTTTAATCTTCATTTGGGCTGTGAGTCCCAGGACGCCCAGCCCCACATTGCCCATCCTCACAAAGCGGACTCCGGGCAATGCCCCCTAAGCCTGCGCTTACGTTTCATTCGTGGCGCGTACGTAGCCGGGGCATTGGAACACGGGGATTTGAGGGTATTTGGGGTAGCGGTCGTCTTTGGCGGAGAGTTGGCATAGGTAGAAGACGGAATTCTTGTTTGAGTGGACGAGGCGGACGTGGCAGCAATGGGCGCACAGGCCGGCCTCGTTTGGATTGGGCGATGGTACTTTGGGCAATCGAACGCTCCACAGATAAGGCGCAACCGTTCCCCGCCATATGGATTATTTTCAGTCACATGTAATATGGGAAATTTTGGGCGATTGCGGCAGGGGAAGCTGCGGCGCCTACCCTATAGAAACTCTGGCATGGTGTGCGAATTGGAGACAGAGGCAACGGCTTGACCGGAAGGGAGATCCTATCTATCCTTTGCCCTCTATTGAAATTTTGGAGGTAAATTCTTGATTGGTCAAGAGACATTCCGCGTGAGTTTGACGGCCGATTTTTTTACCGATGATGGCAAGTTAAAATTCGAAGACATGGGCCTGTCGTTGTTGGCGAAACAAGCCCATATAAAATACGCTTCTTTCGCCCAACACCTGCCCGAAATGGGCGCCGAGCAGATACGGGGCGTGCACGGAATTATCGCCCTGACGCCGGCGGTGACGCCTGCCAGCGTGGCACCGGCGGACGATTTGCTGGCGATTTGCCGTTTTGGCGTGGGGTATGATACGACGGATGTGGCGGCGTGTACTCGGGCGGACGTGGCCGTGTTGATTACCGTGGGGGCGGTAGACCGGCCGGTGGCCGAGGCTACCGTGGGATGGATGATTGCCCTGACCCACCACGTGCGCGTCAAAGACCAACTCTTGCGCCAGGGGCGTTGGGACGAGCGCACCGGCTATATGGGGCGCGAATTGCGCGACCGCACATTTGGGGCCGTAGGTTTGGGCGGGATTGCGCGCGAGACGCTGCGCCTGTTGAGTGTTTTTGGCATGAATCCGCCGCTGGCGCACGACCCCTATGTGGATGCCGAGACGGTGGCGGCATTGGGCATTGAGTTGGTGGAATTGGATGAATTGATGGCGCGGGCGGACTTTGTCTCCGTCCATTGCCCGCTAAATGAAGCAACGCGCGGGCTCATTGGCAAAGTCGAGTTGGCAAAAATGCGGCCCGACGCGTACTTGCTCAACACCGCCCGCGGTGGCATTGTGGACGAAGATGCGCTCTACGAGGCGCTGGCGCAGGGCCGCATTGCCGGGGCGGCGCTCGACTGTTTTGTCGGCGAACCGATCACGGCGCCGCATCGCTTTGCGGAATTTGACAATGTATTGTTGGCGCCGCATTCGATCGCCTGGACCGATGAGCTTTTTCGCGATATTGGGCGCACGGCGTGCCAATATATGGTCGATTTGTCTTTGGGGAAGCGGATTGAGCGGGGGGTGGTTAATCCGGAGGTTTTTGATCGGCCTGGTTTTCGGGAGAAGTGGGAACGCGTGCAGAGGGATGGTTGATAGGTCGAAGGACTAGCGTTGACTGGGTTTATCTAGTAATAGGGAGGATACATGAAAGCTAAACTTGCTTGTGCTGATTTTACCTTTCCACTGTTGTCGCACGACGAGTCGTTGCGGCTTATTTCTATGTTGGGGTTTAAGGGGGTGGATATAGGCTTGTTTGAGAATCGGTCGCATTTATGGCCTTCTAAGGAATTTCAGAATGTGCGGAGGTCGGCACGACGGTTAAAAAAGAAGTTGGATGGGCTGGGACTAAAGGTGGCCGATATCTTTATGCAGGTGGGGGAGAATTTTGATACTTATGCGGTTAACCACCCGCAGGCAGCGCGGCGGCGCAAAGTGCGCGATTGGTATTTGAAGACGCTAGAGTACACCGCCGAGAGCGGGGGTAAACACGTTACTACTCTGCCCGGGGCGCACTTTGCGGAGGAGGCTTTGCGCGATTCTTTTGCTCGCTCGGTGGAGGAGTTGAGTTGGCGCGTCGAGCGGGCAAAGGAATATGGCATCGTCTTGAGTGTTGAGGCCCATATAGGGTCGCTGGTGCCGCGGCCCAAGGCGGCGGCAAAGTTGATACAGCGGGTGCCGGGGTTGACGCTGACGCTGGACTATACGCATTTCACTAGCATTGGTTTGCCGGATAGGGAAGTGGAGCCGCTGGTGCAGTACGCCGGGCACTTCCACATACGGGGGGGACGCAAGGGGCGCTTGCAGGAGAGTTTTGCACGCAATACCGTCGATTATAAGCGGGTGTATAAGGTGATGCAGAAGAAGGGGTACAAGGGGTGGGTTGGCATTGAATACGTGTGGATCGAGTGGGAAAACTGCAATGAGTGCGACAATTTGTCGGAGACTATTCTATACCGCGATTTCTTTCGCAAATTGGCGAGTTGAGAGGTGGCGGCCATGCTGAGCGACGAACAGAAAAAACATCTGGACGAACAGGGGTATGTATTCTTGGAAGAATTTCTCGCGGACGACGAGGTGGAGGAGATACGCGCCTTGGTGCTGGAACTGGCCGAGAAGGATTTGCGCGAGGGGCGGGATTATACCTATCTGGACGGGGCGCAACGGGTGTGGAATTTGGTCGACAAAGGGGAGGTTTTTGAGCAGGCGATCCAGCATCCCAGATTAATAAATGCCATGGAGTATCTGTTGGGTGAGGATTTGGCTTTGAGCTCGTTCACCGCCAATATTATCGGGCCGGGTTCGCAGCCCAGCAGGTTGCACGTCGACTCGCCGCTGTCCAAATTTCCGACGCCACGGCCCCCCTATGCGATGGTGGCCAATAGCATGTGGTTTTTGGACGACTACACGCCGGAGAACGGCGCCACCCGCGTGGTGCCGGGTTCGCATTTGCGTTTTTCGGATAATCCCGATCCCGAGGCGACCTACGACGACGAAATACAGGTTAGGGCGAGGAAGGGGACGGTTATGATCACCCAAGGGGCTCTATGGCACGCCTCGGGTGGCAATCGCACGGAGCGGGCGCGGATCTGTCTGCTGGGTTTTTTTGCGCGCTCGGTGCTCAAGCCGCAGCAGAATCAGCTCGAGCTGGTATCGCAAGAGGTGGTGGAGCGCGCCACGCCAAAGTTAAAACAATTGTTGGGATACGATTCCATGCCGCAGACGTTCAGGTAGATGGTTGATTTTGCTATATTCGCAAACTAAGGCCGGTAAGATTTTCTACCGGCCTTAGTTTTTAGATATCCATTTCGTCGACCGGATGCGACCCGAGTTCGTAATAGGGCCGGGGGTCTTCCAGGTGTCTGCTGGCCGCGTCGTCCAGGTTGCAGAGCCAGTGCCAGGTGCGTCTGCGGCGCACGCGCTCGCGGTAAGATTCTACGCCGCCCATATAGGGCAACTT
>CAXGRO010000677.1:0-3476 GCA_964012055.1 uncultured bacterium | reverse complement strand
AGGGCCATGCTCTGCAGCGCAGCGCCGTCGTCGAGCAGGCCGTCGTAAGCCCCCAGGGCGTCCAGGCGGCTGCGCTGCTCGGACAAGTGGACGCCGCGCAGCAGGCGCGGCACGGCCGGGGCCAGCGCAGTTGCACTGCGAACCCCCTGTACTAATTGCGGTTTCAGAGTGCGGCCGATGGCAGTGTGGAGGTCGGCAACAGTGTAAGCGGCTTGCGGTTGGCGGTGTGCCGGTGCAGCGGGCATGTGAGCGGGCAGGTCCTCGATAAACGGAGAGGGGGGCAGTGTTTCTCCGTCGCTCCCCTGGGGGTGGAATAGATACAGGCCCTTACCGGGGTAGTGGGTGGCCTGGTGAAAGAGCAGGCGTTCGGCGGCGAGTATCTGGTCCGGGCGCGTTAGGCCGATTTCCTTGCGCGATTTTTCGTCGAGAAATATGTCGTTTTTAGGAAGTCGGGGGAATTCGCCTTCTACCAGCCCGCCGAGAAAGAGGTAGTCGCAGGGAATTGCATGCAGTTGTTCGGGGGGGACTACCTGGACTCCGGCGTCTGGCGCTTGCGGCGTTTGACAATAGCTGGCGCCCAATGTCGTGCGCAGGAATTCGTTCAGTTGGTGCAGGGCGAACTTTTTCTTTTTTAAGCTAGTTGCCAGAACGGCGAGATGTGAAATTACGTCTTCGCAGCGGGCATAGGCGCAGGTGTCGCGGGTGTTAGTATCGCGGGATTGCTGTGGCTGGGGAAGCAGACTTTGGGGGAGGCGGAGGCGTTGGGCGACGGCCAGTAAATTGGTGCCAAAAGTGGGCAGGCTCATACTTTTTTCCAGCGGCGCCAGCACCTTAAAGAGGGCTTGTAGACCTTCTTTAAGATGGACGAGGTGCTCAAATTCGCGCTCCAGGTGATGCGCCGAGCGCTCGGGTTGATCTACCTCTTCGGAGACTAGGTAGCCAGCCTGTAAGCGGTTGATCTGACGCTGTAATTGCTCGCAACGCAAATCGATTTGCCACAACCACTCATTTTTTCCGCTGGCCGGTTGCAGGGGGCGGGTCCAGGTGTCGAGCATGGCGGCCGTGAGCAGGTGTTGTCGGTCGGTACCCCAGCGGAATTCGACATAGGGCAGGCCGAGCAGGCGCATTAGCGCACTGCGGTTATAGCGTCCCAGCACCGCATCTAGTATGGCCAGCAGGGCGGCGACCACAGGGGTGCGCGCCAACGCGAACTGGCGCGGGGTAAAGGGCAGGCCGTAGCGCCCAAAGACCTCGTCCACCAGCGGGGCATAGGTTTGCACGACGCGAAAGGAAACGCAAATGCGTTCCAGGGGCACGCGCTGCTCTAAGTGCAGTTCTTTGATGCGGCGGGCAATTTCTTCAACCTCGTCGAGTCGGCGGGCACAGGGGACTACGGCGAGTGGCTCGGGGAAAACATCTGAAGTTTGGGGAACGACTTTTTCAACGCGGTCGGCGCGGTCTTTGAGGTGGGCGAAAGTGGGCTCGGCATGGGCAAAGAGGGAGGGCTTATCAGGGCAGAAGTCGAGCCAGATGTGCGTTTGGGTTAAGAGATCAAAAAGGTGGTTGAGAACTTGGGTGAGCGGCTGGGAAAAAGTGGAAAAACCCGAAACGAGGAGCAAGTCTACGCCGGGAAAATGGCGTTGCAAGGAACGGGCGTTGAGTTCGGCTGCGGTGGCCTGCAGTGCGCCGGTCAAATCGGTCCAATGGCTTTCTAAGCGCCGCAGGTAGGCGCGGTATATCGCTGCCAGGTCGGCGCTCTTGGCAGCGGTCAAATCGGTCAGTGAGTCGCAGCGCTTTTCGAATTCGGCGGCGGAGAGGCCGAGTTGCCGCAGTTCGGTCATTGAGCGGGTCAATTCGCCAATGAGACCGGTGGAGGGCTCGCGGTCAGAGAGGCGAAAATACTGCCAATTCCGCTTTTTTTCCGCTATAATATCGCCTATCAGAAGGTGGGCGATGTGTTCGGGCAAGAGCGCGCGGCGCTGGGTGACAATGCGGTAGAGGGTGCGGCCAAAATCTTCAAACCCAAGGATGTAGGGCAACTGAGCGGCGGCGAGGGGTTGGGTGCGCAGCAGGAGGTGGCGCACCTGTTGCGCTTGACGGCGAGAAGGGAGGAGGTAAAAAAAAGTATTGCCGCGTCCCGCTTTTAGGCGTTCGGCGCAATGTTGCATGCAGGCTGCGTTGGCGTTGGGACGAGGCGGGCTGTAAAACAGTGTGAGTTCACCCATCGTCCATCCGGTTTTCCGGGGAAGACGGGGCGATTTTCTGGGCTTCGACCGTATAGTCGTCGCCAAAGTGGCACATCAGCGTAAGAACGAGGCGTTGTTGTTGCACGGCGGCGGTGCCGGCGCCGTTGACCAGGTCTTCGTCATCCATGCCCTCAAAACTGAAAATGACGCGTTCTTTGCCGTCGGGACGGCCGTCGATGTGACCGCGTTGGGCCCCAAATTGGTACTCGCCTTCGATGCGATCGCCCTGCTGGCGCAACCGCACATAGGGGGACCCTTCGCGCTGCAGATAATCGCGGTCGAAGTGGGGGCTGGAGGTTATTTCCCAGGTTCCGGTAAAGGGGGTCATAGCAAGTCGGTCCACTCGCAAGAGGGCGGCCACAACGGGGGAAACGCAATGGGCGATGTAAACGGTCTGGGGAAGTTGGATTTGCACCTTTGACCTGCAAAAAATCTAGCGCCAGGGCAGTTCCGTGTCAAGGTGCGGAACTTGAGCTTGATCAATCGCTTAAGTTGAAGTAATTTGCTCTATTGCAACGAGTGAATGAGCGGTGCCTGTTATATTGTGGGGGGCGGACATGGGCATATACTATAATATGTTGCATGCATCGTTTGGCTTCAATAATGTCGGAGCATATTACTTATGTCGTGGCGGCGAGTGGAAAACCATGGATAAGGACGAGGCGAACAAACACCTAACGAGACGTTTTCGCGACATAGGCGCGATAGGGGACTAAAGAATACGAATCAACTTCGCCTATCACTAAATACTTGATATTCTGGTTGATTATCGCTTGCCCTCGTCGCTCACGATCATCTGCCCGTCGACCGCAGAGGCTCAGCCCGAGGCTGATGTCTTCTGCGGTTGCTAGGTGCAGGTCTGAGCATCGTGACCGGACTACCTGTTTTGGTCCATTTAAGGTGAGACTTTTTGGTTTGCGATAAAGCTCTCTGGGCTCATATAACCCAGCCGGCTGTGAGGTCTTTCCGTGTTGTAATATTGTCGCCAATCTTCAATGACGACGCGAGCTTCGCGTAGATTCAAGAGCCATTCCCGATTTAGACATTCGTCACGAAAACGGCGGACTGCTCCTTGTGGTTAAGAAACAGTCTCGGCCTAACTGGAGCAAATCTGGGAAGTCACGGCACCTGCGTTGGCAAGCCGGTCGAAACACCTTGTCGGGGCAGGCGCTTGGGGGTAGGATGGACTGTAAGGCCTTCTTTCCGCCGGATCCGCTGGACCTACTTGCG
>CAXGRO010000676.1:0-3483 GCA_964012055.1 uncultured bacterium | reverse complement strand
TATTATACGAGGACAGCGGACAGAGGAATTGAAATCGGAGCCCGGCAGGAGCCGAGCGAGAATGAGCGAGAGACCCCACCCCGGCACCAGAGGATCGCCCATAATACCACGAAAACCCCAGTACATATACAGAGGCTTCTCCCTCAAATTCATCTATCCCCTATTTCCCCAAGATCTTGACACTCCCCCCCCCTATGCCGAACTTTTCCCATCACCCAATCACAAGCAGGAACTCCCTAATGCCCTTCCAAACAATTTTCGATTTCCGCTGCCCCACCCAACTAATCAACGGCCCCGGCGCCATATCCCGCCTGCCCGATTTCTTCTCCAAAAAACACAACGTCCTCATCGTCACCGACAAAGGCCTACAAACCGCCGGCATCGTCGACCAGGTCACCGCCGTCCTCAAAACCGCCAACATCACCCACTCCGCGTACACCGGTGTCGAAGCCAACCCCCGCGCCCGCTCCGTCAGCGCCGGTCTGCGCCAGTACCAAAAAGAAAAGTGCAACGTCATACTGGGCCTGGGCGGCGGCAGCCCCATGGACGTGGCCAAAATGATCGGCGTCGTCGCCGCCAACGGCGGCCGCATCGACCAGTATCTGGGCCTCGACAAAGTAGAAAAAGACCTGCCCCCGCTGATATGCATCCCCACCACCTACGGCACCGGCAGCGAAGTCACCCCCTTTGCCGTGCTCACCAACCCCAAAACCAAAAACAAAGACCCGGTCATCAGTTGGAAAATCGCCCCCCAGGTGGGCATTCTCGACCCCGAACTGGTCGCCGCCCTGCCGGCGGCCGTGGGCGCCCCCACCGGCATGGACGCCCTCACCCACGCCCTCGAATCCTACATCAACCTGATGGCTTCCCCCGTCACCGAGGGCATTGCCATGCAGGCCATCCAGCTGGTGGGCGCCAATATCCGCCTGGCCTGCGCCAACGACCACGAGGTAGAAGCCACCGAAAATATGCTCATCGCCTCGGCCCTGGCCGGCATCGCTTTCTCACAGACGCGCCTGGGTAACGTGCACGCCATGTCGCACCCGGTGGGCGCCTACTTCGACGTGCACCACGGCACCGCCAACGCCATTCTGCTGCCCTATGTCATGGAGTTTAATCTGCCGGCACGGGTGGAAAAATTCGCCCACATCGCCGCCCTGCTCGGCGCCGACACCGACGACCTGACCGACTACGAAGCCGCTCACCTGGCCATCGAAACCGTGTGGGAGCTCAACGACGACCTGAACATACCCGAAAAACTGGGGCAGGCGGGCGTCAAAGCCAGCGCCATCACCCCCATGTCCAAAGCCGCCATGCTAAGCGGCAATATCACGATTAACCCGCGCAAAACAGCGCAGCGCGACATCGAACAAATCTTTAAAAACGCACTGTAAAACACGCGATAAAAAATGCACCCTTCAAAGGAGCCACGACCATGAGTTGTCCCCGCATGATGCGCATCCACCAGCACTTTGACGCACCCACCCTCGAAGACATCCCCGGTGCCGTGCGCCAGCAAGTAGCCAGCCTCGAACTCTCCGGCAAGGTCAAAAAAGGCGAGTCCGTCGCCATTTCGGTGGGCAGCCGCGGCATCGCCAACATCGCTCTCATCACCAAAAGCCTGGTCAAAGAACTCAAAGCCATTGGCCTGGAGCCCTTCTTGGTGCCGGCCATGGGCAGCCACGGCGGCGGCACCGCCGAGGGCCAGCGCGGCATTATCGAAAGCTACGGCGTCACCGAGGAATACACCGGCGCCCCCATCAAAGCCTCCATGGAAACCGTGCAGGTGGATGAAATCGAAGGCAGCGTGCCCGTGCTCTTTGACAAACACGCCTACGAAGCCGACCACGTGGCCGTGGTGGGGCGCGTTAAACCGCACACCGGTTTTGTCGGCGAAATCGAGAGCGGATTGCACAAGATGATGCTCATCGGTTTGGGCAAACACAAAGGCGCCGCCATCTACCACCAGGCCATCGTGCAGTACAGCTTTGACCGCATCGTGCGCGCCGTGGGGCAAAGCGTCATAGAAAAATGCAACGTGCTCTTGGGCTTGGGCATCGTCGAAAACCCCTACGATAAAACCGCTCTGGTTAAAGCCGTAGCTCCCGACGAATTTGTCGAACGCGAAAAGGAATTGCTCATCTTGGCCAAAAAGTGGATGCCGCGCCTGCCCTTTGAACAAATCGACCTGCTCATCGTCGACGAAATCGGCAAGAACATCTCCGGCTCGGGCCTCGATACCAACGTAGTCGGCCGCAAATACCACGACCACCACGCCGCCGAAAAGGAATACCCCAAAGTCACCCGCATTTACGCCCGCGACCTGACCGAAGAAACCCACGGCAACGCCTCGGGCGTGGGCATGGCCGAATACATCCACCAGCAAATCGTCGACAAGATGGACCGCGAGGCCACCTACATCAACTGCCTCACCGGCAATGCCCCCACCGGCGCCGCCATCCCCATCTATTACGAAAACGACCGCAAAGTTCTCGACATCGCCCTCAAAACCATCGGCTATGTGGAGCCTCCCGACGCCAAGGTGGTGCGCATCCTCAACACCTTGGAACTAGGCGAAATCCTGGTCTCCGAAGCCTACCTGCCGGAAGTGGAGCGGCGCGAAGACCTGGAAATCGTCGACGGCGCCAAAGACATCGAATTCGACAACAACGACGATCTCTTGCCCATGTAGGCCAAAATTAAATGAACGAAAGATACGAATACATCGGCATGCCCCGGGCCGAGATCGACACGCCCGTGCTCTTAGTCGATCTCGACGCCCTGGAGCACAATATACAAAAACTGGCCTCGCACTTTGCCGCCGCCGGCAAAAACTTGCGCCCTCACACCAAATCGCACAAAACCCCGGCCATCGCCTCCAAACAACTCGAAGCCGGCGCCCAGGGCATCACCTGCGCCAAGGTGGGCGAGGCCGAGGCCATGGCCGACGCCGGCATTCAGGACATCCTCATTGCCAACGAAGTCATCGGCGCCAAAAAAATCCAGCGCCTCATGGACCTGGCCGCCCGCTGCGACATCATGGCCGCCGTCGACCACCCGCAAAACCTCGCCGAACTCGATGCCGCCGCCGCCCAGGCCAAAGTTCACCCCCGCGTTATCCTGGAAATAAACATC
The DNA here is from genome assembly GCA_964012055.1 of uncultured bacterium. Classification (GTDB taxonomy): domain Bacteria; phylum Latescibacterota; class UBA2968; order UBA8231; family UBA8231; genus CAXGRO01. The sequence goes on along the minus strand of CAXGRO010000676.1, from coordinate 348 downwards.
GGCCACAACCGTTGTGGCATAAGCCCCGGTGCCGACGCCGTAGACCTGGGCCGCCAGGCCGCCGCCTGTAAAAACCTGCGTTTCTGCGGCATTATGGGCTACGAGGGCCACATAGTTGACCTCGTAGACAAAGGGGAACGCGACGGCGGCGCCCACCAGTGCCTGCAGCGCCTGGTCGACACCCGCGCCGACTTAGAAAAAGCCGGCATCGAAGTCGAAATCGTCAGCGCCTCGGGCACCGGCGACTACTACATAAGCACCACCTACGACGGCGTCACCGAAGTCCAGGCCGGTTCCTACGCCCTGATGGACGCCGCCTACGGCAAACTCGACCTCGGTTTTCAACAC
>CAXGRO010000675.1:0-3483 GCA_964012055.1 uncultured bacterium | reverse complement strand
AGGCGCCGCCCGCCAGCAATGCAATGCCCATGACCACTGGCACAAAATAGCCCGACACCTTGTCTGCCAACCGCGCTATGGGCGCCCGCCCGCGCTGGGCCTCTTCCACCAGGCGCACAATCTGCGCCAGCACCGTATTGCTCCCCACGCGCTCGGCGCGCAAGGTCAGCGCCCCCTCTGCGTTGACACTGCCACCAATCACCCTATCGCCCGACGCTTTGGGCACGGGCAGCGACTCGCCGGTAAGCATCGACTCGTCCACCGACGAGTGCCCTTCTACCACCTCTGCATCCGTGGGAATGCGCTCGCCGGGCCGCACCCGGAGCAAATCCCCCACCTCGATCTCGGCGACGGCAAGCAGCCGTTCCTCGCCGTCTATAAGAAGGGTGGCGGTCTCGGGCTCCAATTCCATCAGCGCCTGCATGGCCTCGCCGGCGCGGCTTTTAGACAGCGCTTCGAGGTAACGCCCCAGCAACATGAATGCGATAATCGTCGACACCGCGGCAAAGTAATTGGCAAACATCGCCGCCCGCTCCAACCCCACCTGCGCCAGCCCCCAGGCGCTGTAGACAAAAGCTGCCGCCGTGCCAATGGCGATTAGCGAAAACATATTGGGCCCGCCGCGCGCCAATGCCCCCAAACCCTCTACATACACCTTGCGGCCGATCCACAGCACCGGCAAAACCAGCAGCAAATGCGCCAGGCCCATGCGCCAGGGGTGGTGTCCAAAAGCGAGCGTCTGCGGCACCGGCAGACCGGCCATCCCCCCCATCTCCAACATCGCCAGGGGAACCCAAAAAAGTGCAACTGCCGCCAGTTGTTTTTTTTGCGCCGCCAGCTCCGCCCGCTTGCGCTGCCGCCGCTCGACCGCCGGATCTTCACTCTCGACCACCCGATACCCCGCATCGACCACCGCCTGCACCAGATCGCCCAAACGCAAACGCGACCCATCGTAGTCGATCTGCGCCTCCTCGGTGCCCAAATTGACCGCCGCCGTCGCCACGCCTTCCAAACGCTGCAACTTGCGCTCAACGCGCCGCGCACAGGCGGCACACGTCATGCCGCCAATCGCCAAGTTGACAGCGCGCCGTTTGCCCCCGGCGTCCCCTATAACAGTCGAATCAGCCATACCACTCACTTGCTAAATTTCCGCAATACATCCACCAACTCGGCAATGCTGTCCTCGCCGTCGCCCGACTGCAGCGCCCGACTCACGCACCCCCTGGTGTGGTTTTCTATAATCTGCAACCCCACCTGGTTGAGCGCCGAGCGCACCGCGCTAATCTGCACCAGAATATCAACGCAGTAGCGCTCCTCCTCTATCATCCGAACGATGCCCTGCACTTGCCCGCCAATTGCGGTTCGTGCGCCGCTGTAAGCGGGCCTTGTCGGGCTGTTCTACGCGCTTTCCCCCCTCCGAGACCCCATCTGTATTCTTTGCCACGTTCCACCCATATCGTTAATTTCAACAATCAATCTCTTATTTTCAATATACCCCTGGGGGGTATATTGTCGACATTTTTATCGCCTACTATACCAACCCATGCCATCTCCCATCGACCTCTCCCCAGCATTAATCACTGCCCTGCGCACCGCCCGCCACACCACCGCACCAGATGTTTTTCCGAAGACGTACTTGTGGAAGAATGGGAAGAAACAGAAGAACAACCGCCGCCCTGCCCCGCTGCGGCGCCCCTTGCGCCCCGACGTAGTCTGGTTTGGCGAAACACTACCGGCCGCGGCGCTCGACGCGGCCCTACAGGCCAGCCGTGCCTGCGACCTCTTTCTCTGCATCGGCACGTCTGCCCTGGTCCAACCGGCTGCTTCCCTGCCCTACGAAGCTTTGCGCCGCGGAAGCATAGTCGTCGGAATTAACCCAAACCCCACTCCGCTGAGCACCGCCGCCACCCACACCTTGAGCGGACCGGCCGGCCAACTCTTGCCCGCCCTGCTCCAGGCCGCCTAGCCCTCACCCCAATGAGTCTATTATATCCGCGATAAAGTCGCCGTGTGCCAGCACGCCGCCCCTATCCGCCGCCAGCCCCACGGCAATCACCGCCAGCAACAGCAACCCTCGATAGGCCCACGCCAGCCCCGCAGCCTGGCGCCGTACGGCCAGCTCTCGGCACACCAGCGCCGCCAGCATAAAGGCGCCCGCCGCAATCCCCAAATTGCGGTGCAGGATCAGTGCGGGCGGCAAGGTCTCGCGCTCCAGAACGAGCGCAAACCCGAGACCAATGGTCAGAGCTCCTGTCAACACCGTCAGCCGCACAATCAGGTGGACGTGGTCGGCGGCCAACGCCCGACGCTGTCGTAGGCCCAGCACTTCGAAAAGGGCCGCCAATAAAACCAATACAATGGGAAAGTGCAAGAGCAGAAAATGGTGCATGCCCACCAGTTGCAACAGAGAGCGTTCGTCCTCCTGAGTCAACAAAAATTCGATAATCTCCTCGCGCTCGTCTTCCTCCACATAGAGCCCCTGATCCTCCATGCGAACGAGGGCGTCGGCCCAACCGAGGCTGTCGTAATTCGCCCGAAAAACGCGCTTGAGCGAATGGCATTCCGAACACCGGTACATCACCAGCTCTTCGCCGCCAATATCCTCCTGAGCACCGAGCTCGGTGGCAAAAACTAAAGCTAAAACGAGCAGCCCGTGCCACCGTCTTCGTTGAATCATCTAAGTCTCTTATCGTCTAATAAAGCAATCCCCGCCGATGCTCCTCAGCGGGGATTGCAAGTTAACACCAATACTGGCTCGAAAAATTAGTCGACGATATCCTGGACAAAATCCTTGACCTTGGCCCAGGTCGACTGCTCTACGGCCGTCGGCGGATCCACCGGCTCCGGCGGATGGCTGTCGGGGTCGCCCGGATGGGTAATCAAAGCGGGATCGCCGGGCGGATCATCGCCCTCCTGCCACGTCCCCTCGGGATCTCCCAATTCTTCGCCGTTGGTAAAGCCGTCGCCGTCCGAGTCCAGCGCCGCCAACTCCGGCCCCCAAAATATTTCTTGGCCGTTGGGCGTAACCAGCGCTTCCACCGCCAAGCCAAAGGGATTGCGCGGCGTGCCGGCACCGCTGGTGTGGCACGCATCGCAGCCGGCCCCTACGGCCTCAAAATTGGGCAACTTGTCGGCCCTAAAAAAGCGCGCTTCCACGTCGGCACTCGAACCGACGATAAAGATCGCCACCAGGGCAACCATACTCAATTTACTCCAATGAGACATTCTGTGATCTTCCTTATCAAGGAACGATGAGTCCCGACCATCCCCACTATGCCGGTGTAAATTGGTGGACAAACCAGGACGCAAAACACTCTTTCAAGTTAGGCCCCTGTAAAGCCTTTAGGTTAAGTGCAGCAGTAAAGATAACACAATTTTACCCTTTCGGTAAAACGCATTTCTCATACTTCCTACACTCGCTTTCTAAGTCAATACAGTGGACATTTTTTGACAAAAAAGTGCCGTTTCCTCAGGTTGGTATCT
>CAXGRO010000674.1:0-3486 GCA_964012055.1 uncultured bacterium | reverse complement strand
TCAAAATCGAAAAAGTGTCCACAGTATTGACTCAAAAGACGCGCGAAGAACGCGCAATTTTAAGACGGCTTCTTAGCGTCCTCGGCGCTGGCGGGTCTGGTACTGCTGGTGTTTTACAACGGTGTGCTGTTCTTATTGGTGTTTTGGCGCTTTGCCCGGCAGGACGTGGCGCCCGGCGCGGTGCTGTGATCTTACAGAGGGCGTACAGATGGGATGTCGGCAGTTTATTTCCTATTTTCTGTTTGACAGGGTAGCCTCTCCATTCTACGCTTAAATCGAACATCCCGCCGCCAAAGAGGGCGAAGTCCTATATGCCGGAGTCTGATCAAGTCGTCAAGGTTGTCCGCGAGTGGTTGGAGAAGGCTGAGAATGACTTGAAGAATGCCGCCCACACCCTGGCGCGCGAGTCGGCGGCGCACAGCATTTTTACGGGCCTGGGGCTGGTGCGCAGCGGCCTGGACATGCTTGCGGTGGGCATGGGGGTGGCGGCCGTGGGATATGTGGTGGGAGACCTGGTGATGCAGCTGCTGTGAGGTGGCGATCGGAGTTTTGTGGATATCCCAGAGAATATTTCTTTTATTATTCTATTCGATTTTGCGACAGACTAACGCGACTTCAAGGCCGAGAGCTAAATAGTTGTCGGGCCCGGGTCGCGGTAAGCTCTATCATAACATCTAATCCATTAGGACCATTCAGGAGGAAACCCATGGAAAAGACCCCGAGATTTCTCGTCGTCACCGTGATCGCGGTGATCGTTCTTTTGACCTTTACTTCGCGCTTCTACAAGAGCGTGCCCGCCGGCCACGTGGCGGTGGCCACCTTGTTTGGCGAAGTGAGAACCAATCCCTATGAAGAAGGGTTGCACATTCCCGTCAACCCTCTCTACGACTGGCACCTCTACGACGTGCGTGAAAAAACGCTTATGGAGACGGCCAACGTGCCCAGCCAGGACCAGTTGCAGACTAAGGTCGAAGTGAGTGTACAATATTCGCTTATACGCAAAGACGCGCCGCGCATTTTGAAAGAGACCGGTAATGCGGGAGACGTGCAACGTGTGCACATTGTGCCCAAACTGCGCTCCCTGGTGCGCGAGCAGGGCAAAAGCATCAGACGCGCCGAAGATTTTTTCCTCGAAGAGACTCAGCAAGTCTTGCAGATAGCACTGCTGGAAGGTTTGAAAGACTACCTCGGCGCAAAGGGGGTGGAGGTGACGGCCGTGCTCATTCGCGATATTTCGCTGCCGCCTTTTATCACCAAGGCGATCGAGGCCAAGAAGGAGCGCGAGCAGGAAGTGGAGAAGCAGAAGGCCGAGTTGGAGCGCTTCCGCACCGAGCAGCAGCAGAAGATCGCACAGGCCCAGGCCGAGCGCGTCGCCGCCGAAGAGATGGCGGCCCAGCGCCTCATTCTGGCGGATGCCCAGGCCTACGAGATCGAAAAGATCAATACGGCCATTGGCAAGAATCCCAACTATGTTAAACTGCAGGCGCTGGACGCGCTCAAGAGCATCTCTAAAGACCCGGCGTCCAAGGTGTATTTCATCAACAGCGACAGCCCCAACCCGCTGCCGTTGATGCACATAGGCGACACTAAGTAGGAGACGAACATGGCAAAGAACGAAGTGCGCATCGCCGCCGGACCGCTGCAAGACTTTACCCAGAAAGTGTTTGAGAAAGCGGGCCTGCCGCCGCAAGACGCCGCCGTTGAGGCCGAGGTGCTGGTGTGGGCCAATTTGCGCGGCGTCGATTCGCACGGGGTGTTGCGCATTCCGTGGTACCTGCGGTCGACCGAGGCGGGGGACATGAACCCCCGGCCCAATATCCAGACGTTAAAGGAGACGCCGGCCGTTCTCTATCTGGACGCGGATCGGGCCTACGGCCCCGTGGTGACGGTGCTGGCGATGCAGAAAGCCATAGAAAAAGCGCGCCAGGTGGGCATAGGTTGGGCTTTAATCCGCAACCTCACCCACCAGGGCGCCATGGCCTATTATGCGCAACTGGCGGCGCAGCAGGGCATGGCCGGCATGGCCATTGTGTGCAGCCCGCCCAATATGGCGCCGTTTGGGGCGAAAGCCGCCGGTTTGCACAATAGCCCCATCGCCCTGGCGGTGCCGGCCGGCCGCCACCCGCCGCTGAGTTTGGACATGGCCACCAGCATTGTCGCCGCCGGCAAGCTCGAAGTGGCCCGCGACAAGGGCGTTCCCCTGGGAGAGGGCTGGGCCCTGGACGCGGAGGGCAACCCCACCACCGATGTGGAGCGCGCTTCTATCCTAATGCCTTCTGGTGGCCCCAAGGGCTCGGGATTGGCGCTGATGTTTCAGTGCCTCACCAGCCTCATGGCCAACAACCCCTTGGTGGTGCCGGTGTTGCAGGGGGCCGATGCGGTGCACAATCAGAACAGCGTGGTGGCGGCCGTCGACATTGGTCTCTTTACTGAGGTCGACACGTTTGAGGGACAGGTCGACGCGCTGATCGACGAGTTAAAAGCGCTGCCCAAAGCGGAGGGCCACGACGAGATTTTTATGCCCGGCGAGTTGGAAAACAGGATGTGTGAGGATCGCCAGCAAAACGGCATTCCGCTACCGCCGGGAACGGTGCAGCGGCTGCGCGAAGTGTCGCAGCAATGCGGTATCGACTTGCCGGAGGGGCTGTAAGAGCAAGCTCGTCAACGCCTATTTTTTCACTATAAATCTGGAAGAATTACATGCCTTCTTTTACCGCAGATCAGTTAATTGACGTGAGCAGCACCATTTTTACAGCCGCCGGCGCCAGCGCGGAAGAGGCGCGCACTGTTGCCCAATTGCTGGCGGAGGCCAATATGGCCGGCCACGATTCGCACGGCGTTATTCGCATGCCCCAATACCTGGGCGCCATTGAGGCGGGGGAGATCCATCCCGGGGCCCAGATCGAAGTGTTGCGCGATGTGCCGGCCGCGGCGTCACTGGACGGCCACTACGGTTTTGGCCAGGTGGTGATGAGCCGGGCGGTGGAGGTAGCGCTGGAAAAGGCCGAACAGATCGGCATTGCCGCCGTCACTGTGAAGGGGGCCAACCACATCGGCCGGCTGGGCAGTTACGTGGAGCGGTTGGCGCAAGAGGGCATGGTGGCCCTGCTCTTTGTCAATGCGTCGGGCATTCCCGCCTACCGCATGGCGCCGTGGGGAGGGACGGAAGCGCGCCTGGCGACCGATCCCATGGCGCAGGGCATCCCCACCCGCAGCGAGCCGGTGGTCATCGACATGACCACCACCGTGGTCGCAGAAGGCAAGGTGCGGGTCAAGCACAACAGCAACCAACCCGCGCCGGACGGGTGGCTGCTCGACCCGGATGGCCAGCCGACCAGCGACGCCGGCGTCATCTACCGGGAGCCTCGAGGCAGCATCATGCCCCTAGGCGGCACCACCGCCGGCCACAAAGGATATGGCCTCAACGTTGCCATCGAGCTGCTGGGGGGCGCACTGACCGGCAGCGGCTGCGTGCAGACACAGGAG
>CAXGRO010000673.1:0-3491 GCA_964012055.1 uncultured bacterium | reverse complement strand
GTTGTCGTAGTCGGCGGCGGCCACGCCCATGCCGTAGCCCGAATTGCCGACGCCGGCTTCTTGGGTGACGTCGGTAAATTGGTCGTTTGGGCCGTTGCGGAAGAGAGCTGCCGGGCCGGCGGTGTTGACGAAGTAGAGGTCCTGGCGGCCGTCGTTGTCGTAGTCGAAAAAGGCGACGCCGGCGCCCATAGTTTCGGGTAGGTGTTTATTGCCCCGGGCGCCGTTGCGGTGCTCAAAGTGGATGCCGACAGTGGCGGCGACGTCGGTGAATTGGGGCTCGGCCAGGGCGTTGTGGTAGAGGAACAAGAGCAAGAGATACAGATAGCGATGCATGAAATTACAATGCGAGAAGTGGAGCACGCAGCCGATTTATTGACATGGGATGCCGCGAGAGCTAATATGAAAGATATTGTTTAAGGATATGTTCCTCCGCAGCTTGCGTCAAATTTATTCGAGGAGAAAATGACAGCAAAAAAAGTTCTCATCACCGGAGTAAGCGGCCTGGTCGGCGGCGCCATCTACCTGCGCCTGGCCGAGCGCCCCGACCTCTACGACCTCTACGGCTTCAGTCGCCGCCGCGTGCCTTCGGAGCGCGTGCCCCAGGGACAGGTGCTCGATATTGCCGACGATCATTTTTTTGTGGGCAGTGTCGAAGACATGGAGGCGGTGCAGCGCGCCGTTGAAGGCATGGACGTGGTTATTCACATGGCGGCCACCTGGTACGATTGGGAGGGCATTTTACAGCACAATCTCATTGGCGCCTACAATATATTCGAGGCGAGCAGACAGGCCGGGGTGCAGCGCGTCATTGCCGCCAGCACCATCCAGGTGTCGGACGGCAACCGCCAGTTTGAGCCCTACCGTTCGATCGCCAACGCCGAGTACGACAAGGTGCCGGAGCAGTACGACAAATTAACCGTGGAGACCAACGCCGGCCCCACCAATCTCTATTCCTCCAGCAAGATATGGGCCGAGTCGCTGGCGCGCACCTACGCCGCCAAAGGGGATATGTCGTGCATTTGCATTCGCATCGGCTGGGTGGTGGCCGAAGACCGGCCGCCCAACCCCAAGGCGGTCGATATCTGGTGCAGCCAGCGCGACATCGCGCAATTGGCCCAGTGCTGCGTCGATGCGTCCGACGATGTGCGCTTTGAGATTTTCTACGGTATGTCGAACAATAAGTGGCGCTGGGTCGATATTGAAGACGCGCGCCAAAAGGTGGGCTATGAGCCGCAGGATCGGGCCGAAGATCGGGTCGATTCCTGAGGTTATCTTATTGTGCTAGTGGTTGACGGGGGTTGGCTTGGTGGCGCAGGGGGGAGGTGGCCTTGCCTATGGTGCTTTGTGAGTCCCTCGGGGGGCCGTCCCGCCACCTCCCCCCCAAACCGCGTTACACGAGAACGCCCATTTTTTCGCTTTTCAAAGTACAGTAGTATACCCGCCGTTTACTTATCAAAAAATCCCATCAACTATATTGTTCCTGCAAACTCCGAAAGTCGCGGTAAAACAACTCCGCTGCCCTCATCAGATCCTTCTGCAAAGCAGTGTCGAAGTAGTCGAAGGCTTCAAATTCAACGCTGAGGCAGCCGCTGTAGCCGACGGCCTGCATGGCGGCAAAAAAACCGGGCCAGTCGACGCGTCCTTCGCCCAGGAAGGGGAAGAGAAAGGTGTCGCCGAGGATTTTGCCGGGGACGCCGGCGACGTCCTTGACATGGCAGTGGAAAATGCGGTTGGCCAGCTGGTGGATGGTCCAGGGCACGGTGTTGTAGTGCAGGGCCATGTGGGAGGGGTCGTAGTTGACGCCAAATTGGGGTGAGTCGTAGCGCCGCAAAAGTTCGGCGAGAGTGTAGTAGTCGCGGCAGACCATGCCGTAGACGGCCTCGACGGCGATTTTAACACCGGCCTGCTCGGCGACGGGGATGATGCGGTCGCAGGCGGCGCAGACCATGTCCCAGGCTTCGCCCTCTTGGATGTCGCGGTGCAGGGTGGGGGAGCCGATGTCCATGAACGGCGCCGGGCCGGTGAAGCAATTGACCACGCCAATGCCCAAATCGCCGGCAGCGCGGAGGCAGTCGGCGGTGAGTTCGACTTCGCGGTGGCGTACGGCGGCGTCAAAGTGGACAAATTCGCGCTGCACGACCCACTCCGATATAGTTAGGCCGCCAGCCTCGGTCAGGCGCACTAGGTCTTGCATTTGTGCTGCGGTCATGGTGTGGGGATTGAGGTGGCGGACGGAGTATTCGATGCACTGGTAGCCGGTTTGGGCCAGCATGGCGATGACTTGCTCGTTGCTCATTGAGTCCTGATCCAGGTTTAAGAAGAAACCTATTTTATTATTCATGTGGATCTCCTGTTTTTGCCGAACCGGGATGAATCCAGCGAAACTCCGTTGTCTCGGCGCCGGGTAGGTAGGCGGTTAATGGGTCTCCGGTTTGTGGAGAATTACTATGAGATGGGGAAGCCGGTAGAAGGATTACCAGTGCCCCTAGTGTCGAAGTTAGCCGCATATTAATGATCTGATTTATGCTACTCGATAAAATGGCGAGATTGGCTCGAGCGAAATTACTACATGCGTTCTTCCCCATCAAGCAAGGTGAGAAATGTGAATCTGGAAGGTTAATATTTCACGATGTCTTGAGGTGAATGGTGTTATTATCATTTTCGGACAACATTGTATGCGACTAGTGTATCGGCGCAGGAAGCATAGGGGAATTTCTAGTGGGAAAGCAGTCTACACAATTTTTATGTAAGCTGGTTCGCTTGCAATTTAATATTGTCTCCATTCTCATTCTAAGCCTCTGTGGCTAGACGCTGCACGTCGTTGGACCGGGGGGATTTGACGCTGTCGGGAAAGCGTTTGATTTTGGAAACGCCGTTGACACTTGCGGTGCAGGCGGGCGTCAAACTGCCGCTCTTGTACAACGAGAAGCCGAACAACAACGGTCCGCCTTTGGGTTCGGGTGCGTTCGATGGAGAGGTACATTTGTTGGCGGGACGGAGTCTGTACACCCGGCCCTCTTATGTAACGGGCAGTTTGGGGTATCGGCGCCGCGGCGGTCGGCTCAACGACGAGGCGGTCTACGCGGCCGAGGCGGGGTACACGAAGGGGCGCACGCTTTTTAAAGTGACGCTGGACGGCGTGCGCAATACGTCAAAACCGCCCGATATTGTGGGCAATATGGTGGTCACGCCGTTAGAGGGTGGGGGTGGCGTGTTGCCCGATCTGGTCGTGGGAGATCAACACATCGTCAAATTAAATCCGGCATTATTTACCAATGGCGCCGGGGAGTCTCATTGCAAGTTGAGGCCGTTCGAGTGGTGGCGGGAACGAATACACTGAGCGGTGCGATCTACTCTATGGGTGTGGTATTTTCGGGGCAGAGATAATACTGTTAGAACCAGCGCAGTTAATGAGCCATATGTAGTTGAGTCCAGGGGGTGGCGGTTTTGCCGGCGGTGTTTTGTGGGGGAGCGGCCGGGGGAAAGGGGGG
>CAXGRO010000672.1:0-3495 GCA_964012055.1 uncultured bacterium | reverse complement strand
GCCAGCGCACCCAGCGCAGCGCCGTGGTCAAAGAAAAGGGGTTTTTACCCACCGAAAAACATATCAATGTCGTCGAAGACGTCTGCGAATACTGCCTCGAATGCACCAAAGGCACCGGATGCAGTGGCTTGACCATTAAAGACCGCACTGAATACGGCCCCAAGGTGGCCGTCGACCTCTCTTCCTGTGTCACCGACGGGGCCTGCACCCGCGTCGAAGTGGCCGGTGGCGATAAGACCTGTCCGTCTTTTGAAGAAATTGTCATCCGCCGCCGACAGCCACCCCAAATCGGCCTGCCCCCCATTGACGTCGGCGACCTGCCTCGGCCCCAAATTGCGCCGCTGGACACACCCTGGTACGCCTATATTGGCGGCGTGGGCGGCATGGGCATCAATGTCGTCGCCTCAGTGCTGGCCCAGGCCGGGGTGCGCCAGGGATACGAAGTGCGCCTGACCAATAAAAAAGGCCTGGCCATCCGCAACGGCTCGGTCTACTCGCACCTGAGCTACGCCCCCAACCGGCAAATTCTCTCGCCGCTGACGCCGGCGGGCGGGGCCGACCTGCTCCTCGGCCTCGACATTTTGGAGGCGGCGCGCGGCCTGGCCCCCGACGGGCGCCAGCGCATCGCCGGGGTAGACCGCACTGCCGCCGTGGTCAATACGGCCAAAACGCCCACCGTCGAAACCCTTTTGGGCGAACGCGACTTCGCTCCCGATCAACTGGCCGAATTGATTCGCCAGCAGACGCGCGCCGAGCATTTTTTTGGCGCCGATTTCTTCCGCATCTGCGAGACCTACCTGGGCAACAAACTCTACGCCAATATCATGATGCTAGGCGCCACCTACCAACTCGGCCTGCTGCCCCTGGACCTGGAGAACCTGCAATGGGCCATCAAAGTAGCGGTGCGGCGCGATTACGACACCAATAAAAAGGCCTTCGACATGGGGCGCCGGCTGGCCATTGACCCCATCTACTTCGAGGTGGCACAGCCCACCCCCACCTGCGACGGCGCCATAGAGGAAAAGGTGCAACTGCTGTGCCAGACCCACAACCAACGCACCGCCGCGCGCTACCGCCAGCGCCTGGCAGAAGTTATGGCCGATCTCGATCTGGACGAAGATAGCCGACGCCACTTCGCCGTGCGCGTTTACGACCTGATCCAATACGAAAATTTTGCCTGCGCCGAGCGCTACATAACACAAATTCAGGCCGTCTACGCTAAAGATTCGGCCCAGTACGGGCGCGCCGCCACCGCCGCCGCCGTGCGCAACCTGGCCAAGGTCATGGCCATCAAGGACGAAATTTACGCCGCCCACCTGCTCACCTGCCCCGAGAAATACGCCAGAGATCGAGCCCGCTACAACGTCGACTCGGCGCGCGGCGACCGCATCACCTACCGCCACCTCAACCGGCCGCACTTCCGCTTTTTGGGGCACGACTTCCGCCCCGACCTCAAAATGCACGACTGGCAGTTGCGCCTGGTGGCCAGAATGAAATTTCTGCGGCGCCTCTTTTCCGCCTGGTGGCACGTCGAAGAACGCGACTTCATCGCCTGGTACGAAGATCTGCTCAAGCAGTTCCGCTGCGACGATGCGGCCTCCTACGCCACCTGGGTTAAAGTCCTCAGCCTGCCCGACGAAGTGCGCGGTTTCCGCTCGGTGCGCCAGCCCAAAATGGCGGCGGCCAAGCGCCGCGCCGCGGAACTGCTCGAAAACCGCCCCCCCGCGCAGCACCCCAACCTATTGGCCGTTGAACCGCCCGCCCCGGTTTCTTCCCGCTAGGCTTTTATAAAACCGTTTTCCACACCCGGCGACTACCCTTCGCCCTCCCCCGGCTTTATATTATACCCCCGTTATGATCAGGCTCTACCAACCCCGCGACCTGGACCGCCTCAAAGAGATTACCGCCATCTGTTTTGAGCACGTGTCTATCGACCGCAAAATAGAAGAGAAATTCGGCCGCCTCGGCGGGCGCGACTGGCGCTGGCGCAAATTGCGCCACATTGACGCCGACGTGGAAGGCGACCACGCCCACAGCGTTTTTGTTTGCGAAGAGGACGGCGCCGTAGTCGGCTATATCACCACCCGCCTCGACCACCAGAGCAAAATCGGTTGGATACCCAACCTGGCCGTCTTGCCCCAATACCAGGGCAAGGGACTGGGGCGACAATTGATGGACAAGGCCCTGGAGCACTTGCGCGCCAACAATATGGAGTGCGCCAAAATCGAGACCCTGGCCCACAACGAAGTCGGCTCGCAATTTTATCCCAGCGTCGGTTTTGAAGAAATCACCCGCCAAATTCACTACGCCATGCGCTTGTAAGAAAGAGACATGAACCTCAAAGAAATCGCCGGCAATAAAGCCGCAGAATACGTCAGCGACGGCATGGTGGTGGGGCTGGGCACCGGCTCTACCGCCGAATTCGCCATCAAAGCCATCGGCGCCCGCGTCGCCTCCGGCCTGCACATCACCGCCATCTCCACCTCCGAGGCCTCGACCCAATTGGCCGAAAGCTTAGGCATTGAAGTAGTCAGTCTCGAAGACGAGCCCGTCGTCGACCTCACTATCGATGGTGCCGACGAGGTCGACCCCCAGCTCAATTTGATCAAAGGATTGGGCGGCGCCCTGCTGCGCGAGAAAATCGTCGCCGCCGCCAGCACCCGCGAGATCATCATTGTCGACCCGTCCAAGCTGGTCGATCAATTGGGCACCAAAGCGCCCTTGCCGGTGGAGGTAGTACCCTTCGCCTGGTCCCTGGTGCAGCGCCGTCTGATGGATCAGCATCTGCGCACCGAGTTGCGCCGCAGCACCGACAATGACGCCCCCTACACCACCGACAACGGCAATTTTATCCTCGACTGCCACTTTCCCCAGGGCATTGCCGCCGCCGCCGACAGCGAGCGCCAAATCAACGACATACCCGGCGTCGTCGAAAATGGTCTGTTTATTGACCTGACCGACATCGTCATCGTCGGCCAGGAAGACGGCAGTTGCCGCATACTGGAAAAATCTTAACGCGCAAGGAGCGCACATGGCCCCCAAACAGCCGCCCCATAGCGATAACCCGCAACGCCGCACCTTTATCAAAGCGGCCGGTTTGGCCTCCACCGCCGCCCTTTTGGGCGCTGCCTGCGGCCAGGCCGAACGCGCCCCCGACGCCGCCCCCCAGGTGCAGACGCGCAAAAGATACCAGTGGAAAATGGTGACCACCTGGCCCAAAAACTTCCCCGGCCTGGGCACCGGCGCCAACCGTCTGGCCCAATCCATCGAAGCCATGTCGGACGGCCAACTGGCAGTTAAGATCTACGGCGGCGGCGAGTTGGTGCCGGCCCTGGGCGTTTTTGACGCAGTGAGCCAGGGTACGGCCGAAATGGGCCATAGCGCCGCCTATTATTGGAAGGGCAAACACGAGGCAGCGCAATTTTTTGCCGCCGTGCCCTTTGGCCTCAACGCCCTGGAGAACAACGGCTGGCTGCACTACGGCGGCGGCCAGCA
>CAXGRO010000671.1:0-3506 GCA_964012055.1 uncultured bacterium | reverse complement strand
TCACAGGCCGCCACGCGGCTGTGGGGGTGTTGGGCCGGGCAGGCCCCCCGAGGGACTCACAAAGCACCAGAGGCAAGGCCCCCTCCCATATACGACACCACGCCCTCCATCAACCCCACCCCCTCACCACCCCTCCGCTCCCACCTCCACCCCTTTAGACGGCAAAAACTGCCGCAAATACCGCCCCCCATAAGCAAACCCCTCCAACCCCGGCATCCCCCGATCTTCATTCTCCATACACAACACATAATCGTACCCCGACTGCGCCAACGCGCCAATAATCGTCCCCCAATTGAGCTGCCCGCGCCCCGGCACCCGATACTGCCACCACCAATTGCCAATAATGCCCTGGCGATACAACATGCGCTGGCTCACCTCGCAATCCTTTACGTCGGCGTAATACCACTTGCCGGCGTACTCGCGAATCACGTCTTCTGCCGGCATAATCATCATCCACACCCAGTGCGACGGGTCGCACGACAAACCCAGATGGTCCGAAGGCAGTGCGTTTAGCAGTTTGTCCCACATCTCCGGATTGCAGCCGATATTGCCCATGCGCACCGCCACGTCCAGGGCAATCTTCACGCCGCACGCCTCGGCCACCTTGACCACCGGCTCAAACATCTCGGCAAAGCGCCCCACCAATTCGTCGGAGCGGTCCGTATCATTGCCCGGCGGCGACGAATACATGCCGTAGAACTGCCCGTTGCGCAGCGGCGCGCCGCTGCCGCAAACCACCACCGGACAACCCAGCGCCTGTGCCGAACGCAGGGCCTTGACCAACCGCTCGGCCTGTTGGCGACGCACGCCCTCGTCGTCGTCCAGCAAATTGCAGTGGGCGCTGATGCAGGCCAGGTAGAGCCCGCGCCGGGCCAGCGTCTCCACCACCTCGTCCGGCCCCTGCGCCAGAATGTGGTCTGAATCCAGGGCGCCGCTGTCGTTCAGGCGCACGCAGTCAAAACCGTGGGCCGCAGCCCAGTCGGCGCACTCTGTCAAACTCCAGGCACCGCCGCCGGCGCTGGTCATAAAACTGATGTCCATAAGGTCTCCTGTAAGCGCTTGAAATAATTCATCGGCTAGCTTAGATTCTCTGCTTTCCACAAAAACAATATATATTACAAAATGAGAAAGCGAGCGCCATGGCCCTGATTAACGAAAACTACCTCAAACTCAAAGCCGGCTACCTCTTCCCCGAAATCAGCCGCCGCGTCAACGAATTCTCCGAGGCCAATCCCAGCGCCGCCATCATCCGCCTGGGCATAGGCGACGTGGTCAAAGCCGTGCCCCGCGTCATCGTCGACGCCATCAAGGAAGGCACCGAGGAGTTAGCCCAGGACGACACCTTTCGCGGCTACCCGCCCGAGCAGGGCATCGACTTCTTGCGCGCCGCCATCGCCGAAAACGAATTCGCGCCGCGCGGCGTGCAGATAGACCCCGAGGAAGTGTTTGTCTCCGACGGCTCCAAATGCGATTCGGGCAACATCCAGGAAATTTTTGGCGTCGACAACGTCGTCGCCCTCACCGATCCGGTCTACCCGGTCTACTGCGACAGCAACGTCATGGCCGGCCGCACCGGCGGCGCCGACGACGCGGGGCGCTACGCCGGTCTGGTCTACATGCCCTGCACCGCCGCCAGCGGTTTTATGCCCCAATTGCCCGACCAGCACGTCGACCTAATCTACCTGTGCTCGCCCAACAACCCCACCGGCGCCGTAATGACGCGCCAGACCCTGGCCGAGTGGGTCGACTACGCCCGCCAACAAAAAGCCATCATCTTCTTCGATGCCGCCTACGAAGGCTACATCACCGACCCCGACATCCCCCATTCCATTTTTGAAATCGACGGGGCCCGCGAAGTGGCCATTGAGTTCCGCAGCTTTTCCAAAACCGCCGGCTTTACCGGCACCCGCTGCGCCTTCACCGTAGTGCCCACCGAGTTGCAGGCCTACACCGCCTCCGGCGACAGCGCTTCGGTGCACGCGGCCTGGACCCGGCGCCAGACCACCAAATTCAACGGCGTCTCCTACCCTGTGCAACGCGGCGCCGAAGCCGCCTACACGCCCCAGGGCAAGCAGGCCATTCGCCAGCTCATCGAATACTACCTGGGCAACGCCGCCCTCATGCGCCAAAAGTTAGAAGCGGCCGACATCACCGTTTACGGCGGCGACAACGCGCCCTACCTGTGGCTCGAAACGCCCGCAGGGCAGGACAGTTGGACCTTCTTCGACACCCTGCTGAACCAGTCCCACGTGGTGGGCACTCCCGGCGCCGGATTCGGAGCCGCCGGCGAAGGTTACCTCCGCCTCTCGGCCTTTAACCACCGCGACAGCGTCGAAGAGGCCATGGAGCGCATCACCCAACTTTAACACCGGCTCTACCGCGACGGCAACTATGACAAATTCTGCGACTGACAACCTCGACAAATATCGCCGCGCCAAAATCGTCGCCACCATCGGCCCGGCTTCGGAAAGCCCAGAGCGCTTGCGCGAACTCATCGAAGCCGGAGTCGACATCGCCCGTCTCAATTTCTCGCACGGCGATCACGCGGGACACACCCAGGTCGTTCAACACATCCGCAGCATCTCAGAAGAGTTGAACCGGCCCGTCGCGCTGCTCCAAGACTTACAGGGACCCAAAATCCGCATCGGCGACCTGCCGGGCGGCGGCATCGACCTCAAAACCGACGACCCTTTTACGCTGACCACAGAAGGAGATGACGGCAGCCAAACTCGGGCTTCCATTACCTATCAACCCCTGCCCAATGACGTTGAGGTAGACGACGAATTCCTGCTCAGCGACGGCCTTTTGAAGTTTAAGGTCGAGTCCATCGACAACACCGAGGTCCACTGCCGCGTACTCAACGGCGGGCACCTGCGCTCGCGCGCCGGCGTCAATTTGCCCGGCATCAAACTCAGCGCCCCGGCCCTCACCGACAAAGACCGCGAGGACCTGAAGTTTGGCATTGAGCAGGAAGTCGATTTCATCGCCCTGTCTTTTGTGCGCCGCGCCGACGACATAAAAGAACTCAAAGACCTGCTCGCTGCAGAAAACGCCGACATCCCCATCATAGCCAAGCTCGAAAAGCCCGAAGCCGTTGAAGACGAAGACAACCTAGACGCCATCCTCAAAGCCACCGATGCGGTCATGGTGGCGCGCGGCGATTTGGGCGTTGAATTGTCGCCCGAGCGCGTGCCCTTTTTGCAAAAGACCATCATTCAAAAAGCCGCCCGCGCCAAAAAACCAGTCATAACCGCCACCCAAATGCTCGAATCCATGATCGAGAATCCGCGCCCCACCCGCGCCGAGGCTTCGGACGTGGCCAACGCCGTTTTTGACGGCACCGACGCGGTCATGCTCTCCGGCGAAACCGCCACCGGCGACTACCCGGCGGAAAGCGTAAGCATGATGGACAGTATCGTGCGCGACGCCGAGAGCCACTCAGACTTTAGGCACGACCACCTCACCAACGCACCATCGTCCATTGACTTCCCCAACGCCATCGCCAG
>CAXGRO010000670.1:0-3510 GCA_964012055.1 uncultured bacterium | reverse complement strand
CGGCGGCGATGCGCGGGTTGGCCTCGGTGTGCAAGAGGGGGAGTTCAGTGGACATGGTATAGGGCTTCGCCAAAAACGACCTCCTCGCGCGCCTGGCTTAGGTGCAGGCGCACGAACTGGTTGCTGGGTATTTCCTGGGCTTCAAAGAGGGCTTTGATGTAATTGTCGCTCATGCCCACTGCCAATCCCGTCGCCCGGTCGCGGCGGTTTTCCACCAATACCGTCAATTCTTCGCCGACAAATTGGCGGTGGAAAGCCAGGCGTTTTTCCCTGCCCAATTGGCGCAGTTTTTGGCCGCGTTGACTTTTGGTCGCGGCGGTTGTGTGATCGGCCAATTTTTCGGCCGGGGTGCCGTCGCGCAGGGAAAAGGGGAAGACGTGGAGATAGGCCATGGGCAGGTCGGCGATGAGAGCAAAAGTGTTGGCAAAGTGCTCGTCGCGCTCGCCCGGAAAACCCACCATGACGTCGGCGCCAATGGCGCAGTGCGGCATGGCCGCGGCAATTTTCTCAACGCGTTCGGCGTAGTGGGCCCGTGTGTAGTGGCGCCCCATGCGTTTGAGTACGCGGTCGTCGCCGCTCTGCAATGGGATGTGGAAGTGGCGGCAGAAAACGGCGGAGTCGACGGCGTGGTCGATGAGTGCGTCGGAAACGTAGGCCGGTTCGATGGAATTGAGCCGCAGGCGCTCCAGGCCGTCGATGGTTTCCAGTTGTTTTAAGAGGGGGACCAGTGCATCTGGTGCATTCTCGTCGTAGCCGTAACTGCCGGTGTGGACCCCGGTGAGCGCGAGTTCGCGGTAGCCGGCCTCGACCATGCTGCGGGCCTGCTTTAAAATGTCGGCGGCCGGGCGGCTGACGCCGGCGCCGCGCACGGATGGGATTATGCAGTAGGTGCAGTGTTCGTCACAGCCGTCCTGCACCTGCAGGGTGCCGCGGGTGCGCCCCTGTTCGACGGCGCCGTCTATTTGCAAAAACGATGTGGTTTGGGGTGTGGGCGCAACGGGGGGCGGTGCGTGGTTATTTTGCAGATGAGATTCCAGATGATCGATCAGGTTCGCCTTGTCGCCGTTGCCGACAACCAAATCGGCGCCGGCCTGGCGCAATTCGCTGGGGCGGCGCTGGGCGTAACAGCCAGTGGCCACCACTTTGGCCGCGGGGTTGGCGCGCTGGGCGCGGCGTACCGCCTTGCGCGAATCGGCGTCGCCGGCGCCGGTAACGGTGCAGGTGTTGACTACGTAGATATCGGCCTCGGCGTCAAAGGGCACAATTTCATAACCGCGCCCGTGAAAGCCGTGTTTGAGGGCTTCAACTTCGTAGTTATTGAGTTTGCAGCCGACGTTTTGCAGCGCAACGCGGGTGCGGAGAGGAGCGGTCTGAGTGTTCATAAATCGGTGGATTATAGTTGTTAAATTGCGTCAATTAGAATAACAAAACTTAATGGGCTGGACGTATTTATGCAACTGTGCGGTGGATTGTTAAACAGGGGATTTTAAGTCGGTCCGCCGGTTGTTGGGAGATAGCGTAGATCCCGGCTTAATATGGCTTCTACGGCGCTGACATCTTCTGGGTAAGACAGGTGCAGGCGCTGGTGTTGCATGGGGAATCCGCATACCGTATGGCCACTTTCTATGAGCATTTGTACGGCCCCGGTGAATTCAATTTCGCCGCGTTCGGAGAGGGGGAGTTGGCGTAGGCAAGGGAAAATCGCCGGCGTGAAAATGGAGGTGCCGGCCTGGTTCCAGTGGGTGGCGGAACTGCCCGCAGGAGGTTTTTCGTGGATGGCGGTAATGCGCTGGCCGTCGAGGTATACTGCGGCGCCGGCGTGGGGGTCTTCTTCGTAATTGAGCAATAGCAGGCCGCTGGCGGGTGATTGGATATAGTGCGCGTTCAGCAATTCGTAGTCGGCAGTAGCCATTATTATATCGCCCCAAACTAGGAAGAAGGCGTCCTCGCCGACAAATGATTCGGCCAGCAGGGCGGCGGCCCCGGTGCCTTGTTGATGAGGTTGTTCGATGTATTGCAATTGGACGCCGAACGCCGATCCGTCGCCAAAATGTTCCTCGATTTGCTCGCCGAGATGTCCGGTCACCAGCAATATTTGCGAAATGCCGGTGTGGCGCAGATTGCGCACGAGGTATTCCAGCAGCGGTTTACCATCGAGGGGAATCATGGGTTTGGGGGTTTGGTCGGTGTGGGGGGCGAGTCGCTTGCCGCGGCCGGCGGCCAATAAGACGGCTTTGCTTATAGTTGTCATGGTTTCGTGCGGGTGGCTTTGATTTGTCCCCAGTTGGCGTGGTCTACGGCCGTCGCGTCGCCGGCGAGGTGAATTTCGACCTCGTAGAAAACCGTCGAGCCCAAGGTGCTAAGTTCGATATTGTCGGCCGGGATCCCCGGGGGCAAAAGAATGTCGTGCCATTGGTTGGGGGTGCGAGAAAAATCATCTATTAGTGTGGTGCGCTGTCCTTCTGGATCCCGCGCCGCCCCTTCGTCTTCGAGGCGGCCGCCGACATAGGTGCGCACCTGGTAGTCGTTGGCCAGTTCGCCCACGTAGACGCGAACGCGCTCGACGGGGAGTACCTCGTTCCAGCTGAAAACGAGAATGCCTTTGTTCTGCCATATAAAGGGTTGGCCGTTGGGGGCTATTTGGCCGTCGCTGAGAGTGGCAAGGTCTCCTTCAAAAGTGTTCCAGGTTGTGGCGCGCGTGATGGCGTCTGGGGCGATGTTTTGGCCAGAGGCGTATAGCAGCGAGGCGGTAGAAATTGTAAGCAGGGAAAAGAGAAAAAAACGCATGGAAGGGCTGGGTTTAACGCGGATTCTGGGGTTTACGCGCGCCTGCGGGCGGGCGATTTTCAACAGACTCGGGCGCTGGCGCTGATTCGCTAAAATTCTCAGGCCGGTTCCAATTGGGCATAGGCCACTAGCACTTTTTTAACGGTCTGGCCAAAGCGAATATGTAACTTGGTGCTGGCGCCGCTGCCTTCGCGCTTGGTTATCTGGCCGCGGCCCCACTGCGGGTGCATCACCCAGCGGTTGACGGCCAGAAAATCTTCTTGGTCGACAAAGTCGGCAAATTCGTCCACGTGCTGGGTGGCGGTATCGGCGTCCATTTCGTAGTGCAGGCCTTTGGGCGCCGGTTTTTTGCGCGGCATATCAAACGCCGGTTGCGCAAACGCCGAGCGACTGCGCGACGCCGACCTTCTGAGGCCGCGGTGTGCCGCTGCCGACTCAATCATCTGCATATCCAATAACTCGCGCGGCAATTCGCCGGCAAAGCGCGATATCTCAGTTTCTCGCAATGAGCCGTAGGTGTAGCGCTGGTTGGCGTAGGTCAGGTAGAGCAACTGCTGGGCGCGGGTGATGCCCACGTAAAACAGGCGGCGCTCCTCTTCGATGGCCTGCGGGTTTTCGTGGGACTCGTCCACCGACCGCGAGGTAGGGAAGAGGTTTTCCTCCAGGCCGCAAATAAACACCAGGGGAAACTCCAGGCCCTTGGCGCTGTGCAGGGTCATCAGG
>CAXGRO010000669.1:0-3519 GCA_964012055.1 uncultured bacterium | reverse complement strand
GGAGCAGCCCATGGATGGGCTGCGAGAATGAACGTCGAGGTCCCCCCAAACCGCGTTACAGGCCAACGCCCACTTTATAGCTTTTCAAGCCCAATTACATAAGGAGTTTAACGACATGTCTAAATACCGCGTAGGACTGATCGGCTGTGGCCGCAAAGGAGGTCAGCACGGCCGCGCCTATGCCCTCAACCCCAGCACTGAAGTAGTGGCGCTGGCCGATACAGACGCCGAGAACCTGGAACTCTATTGCGGATATTTCGGCGTTCCGGGGTATGCCGACTATCGCGAGATGATTGAAAAAGAGCAGATCGACATTGCGGCGCCCATTTTGCCGGTGGGGCCCAACCCCGAAGTGGTGATAGGGTGTGCCGGGGCGGGGGTGAAAGCTATACTTTGCGAGAAACCACTGGGGTCTACTTTGGAAGAGGCCGACCGCATGGTGGAGGCGTGCGTCTCGCGCGGCATCAAGTTTGGCGCCGGCGACATGGATCGCAATCTGCCCTATTACTGGCAGGCGCGGCAGCTCATCGAGGAGGGCGAGTTGGGCGAGGTAACCAGTATTACTTTTGTGGGCGGCAGCGGCTCCGAAATATCGGGCGGGGGGTGCCAGCAGTTGAGTTTGATGCGGCACTTTGCCGGGGATGCGGAAGTGGACTGGGTAATCGGCTGGATGGCCAGCGATCCGTTTAGCGACGAGGACCAGGGGGCGGCGGGGTATGTGCGCTTTGTCAACGGCATTGAGGCCGTGTTGCAACGCGAGCGCGACGCCCGGGGGAGCGGTTTTGACGTGGCTTGCACTAAAGGGTTGATCCAGAGTAGGAACGGGGTGTTGCGGCTGTGGAAGGCGGACGAGGAAGGCGAGTTGAAGGAAATGGAGGGGCTGTTTCCCGAAGGCAGTGTGATGGGCAATACCAGCGGCTCGTACGTGGTCGATGGCTGGAAGTGGCCCGGCGACCGCAACACCGCGACGGTGCAGTCTATTGTCGACGCGCTCGATAAGGATATCGAACCGCGCAGCAGCGGCGACAACGGCCGCAAGGTGCTGGAAATAGCCATCGCGCTGCGCGAGTCGCACCGGCGGGGGCACGCGTCGGTGAAGTTGCCGTTGGAAGATCGCAGCCTGGCGCTCTATCCCAGGAAGTCGCGGCTAGAAAATAAAAAGCCCGACATCGGTCCAAAGGAATACATCGAGTTGATCAGTTCGACAATGAAGGGGTAATTGATCCGGGAGATCACTATGACAGAGAAATTGGCTATTCTCGGTGGCACTCCGGCCATTACTATGGAGCAGGACGAGTACGCGCAGTGGCCCATATACGGCGACGAGGAAGTCGAGGCGGTCACGGCGCTCATTCGCGATCACAAACTTTCGAGTTCGCATGCCGGTGGGCCGATTGTCGAACTGGAGCAAACGGTGGCAAAACGCTGGGGAGTGCGCTACGCCCTGGCACACTCCAGCGGTACGGCGGCGCTGCGCGCGGCATTGTTCGGCGTGGGCGTGCGCCGGGGCGACGAGGTCATCGTGCAGTCGGCGGTGCACCCCTATGCCTGCGTGCCGATTGTCGGCTGCGGCGCCATTCCGGTGTTTGCCGATATCGACCAGCTCACCCTGACGATGGATCCGGCGGACGTGGAGCGGCGCATTACGCCGCGCACTCGGGCGCTTTTTGTGGTGCACTTTAAGGGCATGCCGGCGGACATGGACGCGCTGCTCGAACTGGCGCAGCGCCACGACCTGAAAGTGGTGGAAGACAATTGCGTGTCGCAGGGGACCGAGCACCGCGGCCGCATGTGCGGCGCTCTGGGCGATGTCGCCGGGATCAGTTTTCAGGACGGCAAGATGACGTCGGGCGGGGAGGGCGGTTATCACCGACAACGAAGAGTATTATCAGCGGGCTGCGATTTTGGGGCACTACGAGCGCTTGCGGGAATTTCCCGATGCCAAGTATCGGGGGACGTCGAGATTCTGCTTTGGCGAGAAATACCGCATGGCCACGCTCACCGCGGCCATCGGCTGTGCGCAAATGCGGCACTGGGATGCGCGTTTGGAAGCGCGCCGGGCCAACGACCACAAACTGGGCGCGGCGGTGGAGGGGATCGACGGCTTTGCAGTGGCCGAGGTGCCCGACTACGTCGACTCGCCCTACGACCGCGGTCACATTCGTTTTGATCCGGCTGTACTGGGTGGCGTCAAGCGAGACAGGTGGGTCGCCGCCCTGCAGGCCGAAGGCGCCGGGGTGAATTCGGCGACGTGCAAAGACACGCGCATTCCGCACACCGATTTGCCGCGCGCCCTGCATTTGCACCCCGTCTTTGCCGGCAATGAAGACGGGACTGGCGAGTTGCTCAAAGAGGTGCTGGGGGCGGATGCCGCGGGCATTGCCGCCGGGCCGGGGACCTTGCCGGTGACCGAGGATATGGAAGTGCCCTACGACACCTTGCAATTGCCCTCTTTCACGCGCCCGGCCGGGGAACTCATCGAGCAATACCGCACGGCCTTTGAAAAGGTCGCCACGCGGGCCGGCGAATTGGGCGGTAAATAAAGAGGACGATCCGTGATTATAGATCCCCACACGCACATTACGGGTCCGCGCCAGGTCGAGCACGTTCGCGTCCACATCCGCGCCCACGGCGGCGGGCGCTCGGTGGTGCTGCCCATCGAGCCCGGCGAGTGCTCGGCGGTGGGGGACAACCCGGGATGGCGCACGCAATGCGCCATCGACGCCTACGAGCGCTACCAGGACGAGATCATTCCCTTTTGCCACGTCAACCCCTTTGCCCCGGATGCCCTGGAACAGATACGTCGCTATTACGACATGGGCATATTTCGCGGCTTTGGCGAGCACAAGGTGAAAATTGCCTGTGACCACCCCCTGTCAATGCAAATATACCGCCTCTGCGGCGAGTTGGAGTGGCCGGTGTTGATGCACTTCGACTACCAGGATTTTCACAATTACAATATTGAGGCCTTTGCCGCGGTGCTGGAGGCCTGTCCGCACACCCGCTTTATTGGCCACGCCCAGTCGTGGTGGGCCAACATTAGCGCCATTGTGGTGCGCGATCCGGCTGATCCCAATTTTGAGGAATACCCGCAGGGGCCGGTGGCGCGCGGCGGTTTGATAGACCGCTGGTTGGAGGAGTATCCCAATCTCTACGCCGATCTGTCGGCGCGCTCAGGGTATTTTGCGCTGAGTCGGGATCCGGCGTTTGGCAAAGATTTTATTCGGCGCCATCGGAGCAAGTTGATGTGGGCTACTGATTGTCAGTGTTTGGACGGCAAGGGGGATATGGGCGGTGGGCGGTCGCGCGATTGTTTGGCGGGGTTGACGTTGCCGTTGTTGCGCGAGTATTGTGAGTCTGACGAGCATTTTGATGATCTTACTTATCGCAATGCTGAGCGGTTTTTGGGGTTGTAACTTGAAGGGGATGAGTGGGCGTTTGCCTGGGGCGCGGCTTGGGGTGGACCTCGACGCTCATGACGCTCAATTCTTAGAATTGGCGGCCTTCGGCTCTCGCGGC
>CAXGRO010000668.1:0-3521 GCA_964012055.1 uncultured bacterium | reverse complement strand
CCTCACCATGGCCCTGTGATCATGCCTGCCAAACACTTCTACCTAGTCGCTCTAGCCCTCTTTCTGGCCCAGCCCCTCGCCGCCGCCCCCGGCCTGCCCGTGCTCAACCTCAGTTCCGGGGCGCGCAGCCTGGCCCTGGCCGAAGCCGTCACCGCCCTCAGCGGCAGCGAGGCCATTTCCTACAACCCGGCCGCCCTGCAAGCGCGCCGCGGGCGCGACCTCGTCTTCACCCACGGCGAGTGGATACAAGACATCCGCCACGAATACCTCTCGCTTGTCACCAGCGGCCAGAATAGCACCTGGGGCCTAGCCGCCCACCTCTCGCAAAGCCGCGATCTCGAACACCGCACCGGCCCCACGCGCGATCCCTTAGGCGAATTTGGCGTCTATGAAGGGGCGCTCAACCTGGTCTACGCGCGCCGCTTTAACGAGCGTCTGCGCCTGGGAGCCAACATCAAATTTTTGCGCCAGTCCATCTTTGACGAAGCCGCCAGCGGCGCCGCCATCGACCTGGGCGCGCTCTACCAGTTCCAACCCCAGCTGCGCCTGGGATTGGCGCTGCGTAATCTGGGCCGGATGAACGACCTGGATCAGCGCGCCACCCCCCTGCCGCGCGCCGCCAGCGCCGGCCTGGCCTGGACCGGCGTCGAGCGCCTGCTGCTGGGCGCCGCCGTGCAAACCGTGCGCCGCAGTGCCACCACCGTGCGCCTGGGCGGCGAATACGCCCTGCGCCGCACCCTGCTGCTGCGCGGCGGTTACCAAAACGCCGACACTCGCACCCTGTCGCTGGGCCTTGGCCTGGTGGGCCACGCCTGGAGCCTCGACTACGCGTTCATCCCCTTCTCGGACGGCCTGGGCCAAGCACACCGCTTTAGCGTCCACCTGCACCGCGGCGGCTGAGCAATGAACTTCTGGCGCAAATCGGCACCGTCGGCGACCCTCTCCCAGGAGCGGCCCCAGATCCCGCCTGCGCTGTGGACCCCGCCCGCCCGCTTGCACCCGCAGCCCTGGCTCCACCTTGTGCTCTTTCTTCTCACCCTGCTCTCGGTGGCCACCGCCGGCGCCTACCAGCAGGGCGTAAACCCCTTTGCCAACCCGCCCTCCAGCCTAGTCCACCTGGTAGAGGGCATACCCTTTGCCGTCACCCTCTTAACCATCCTCACGGTGCACGAATTTGGCCACTACTTTGCCGCCCGCCGTTGGGGCGTGCGCGCCTCGCTACCCTATTTCTTGCCGCTGCCGCCCTTTCCCTTCATTCTGGGCACCGGGGGTGCGGTCATCAAAATCCGCTCGCCCATTCCACACCGTCGCGCCCTGCTCGACATTGGCGCCGCCGGGCCGCTAGCCGGTTTTGTCGTAGCCCTGGCCGCCTGTTTTGTCGGCCTGGCGCAATCGCAAATTGTCACTCCCGGCCACCTCTTCCAGCCCATCCACCTGGGCTCGCCGGCGCTCTTTAGCGGCATCTCCGCCCTGCTGCTGCCCGAGTTAGCCGCCGACCAGGTGGTGTTGCTCAACCCGGTGGCCTTTGCCGGCTGGGTTGGCCTCTTCATCACCGCCTTTAATCTCTTTCCGGTGGGACAGTTGGACGGCGGCCACATCATCTATGCCCTCTTTGGCCGCCGCTACCGCCACATCGCCCGCCTGACCTTTGCCATCTTGCTGGGCATGGGATTGTACGGTATCTTATCTATAATGTGGGGTTGGCCTTACGGCTGGCCGGGGTGGATGTTGCTGGCGCTATTATTGACGCTTTTGGGCCGTCAACACCCGGCGCCGGTGGATCCCGTTTTAGCGCTGGACCGGCGGCGGCGCCTGGTGGGTTATGCCTGCCTCCTCGTCTTTGCGCTCTGTTTCACCCCCGTGCCTTTTGAGTTTTAAACAACCATGCGTATCGGGCACTATTTGCGGCTTGCAGCCGGCCTCTTGGCGTGCGGCGCACTCGCCGCCAGCTGCAGTTTGGACGACAGCGCCGAAAGCGAATGCCGCTGCGTTGAACAAACCGATCTGCGACTTTTTCCCGAATGCGCCGAGCAAATAGAAACGGGCGAGCGCGAAGATCCCAGCAACCCCTTTAGCGCGCGCCTGCCCGACTGCCCCAGCGGTGCCACCCTGCCGCTGCGGGAACGAACGCGGCCCGAATCGGTCCTATTAAATATCCGCACCACCTTTGAGGGACGCAGTCCCACCCAGTACATGGAACAGCTGACCGAAGATTTTATCTTTATCCCCGACCCCGAGGACATCGGCCTGCACCCGGAAGTTTACCAGGCTCCCGAAGGTTATGTGCCGCGCCAGGACACCCTGTGGAACCGCGAGGCGGAACGGCGCTTTGCCGTAGCCACCCTCAACCCAGACGTCTTCCAGCAGATCCGCTTTAACCGCTGGTTCACCGCCTCGCGCGACGAGCGCATTCCCGCCGAAGACGGCTTTTCAGAAACCTTTATTTTTCCCTACGAGATCGAACTCACCGGCCAGGACGACCAGGAGAGTTTTGGACTCAAAGGCCGCATAATTATAGACCTGGTGACCACGTCGCTGGAAAATCCCATCTGGAACGTGCAAAGTTGGGAAGACCAGCGCGACGTGGCCAGCGCCAAACGCTCCTGGGGCGAATTCCGCGCCGAGTTCTCCCGCTGAGCAAATTTTGACGGAGTAGAAGAGATGAGACGCCTTGCCACCCGCATCGCCCTTTTGGCCAGCCTGCCGCTGTTGAGCGCCTGCGGCAACCCCTTTGCCCCCGAAAAACACAAACCCGACGACGAAGTCGTGCGCCAGCCGGCGCCGCCGGCCACCACGCCGGAGCAGCTCATGGACAACCTGGCCCGCGCCATGCGCGACCGCGACATCGACCTCTACGAAACGCTGATCGACGAGGACTTCTGGTTCACCGAAACCGACTGCACCGGCGACATTGTCTTTGCCAACGGCCGCGAGGAAGAACTGGAGTTGATGGGCGGCTCGCGCGACGGCAGCCGGCCGGGCATCTTTGACATCTTCCGCACCTTTGAATACGAATTCACCCCCATCCGTCGCTATACCGAATTGGGGCCAGAATTTCCCGAAGCCTTTGAGGGCGATCCCGACGGCCACCCGGACGAGGACTGGGAGGTGTTCCGCGGCCGCGTTTTTATGCTGCTACTGGAGGCCGCCGACGAGGGCTTTCGCGTCGAGCAGGAAATGAGCTTTAAGCTGCACCAAAAAGACGACGGCCTGTGGACCATTATCCGCTGGGTCAACGACCCGCTGGCCGGCGGCTGCGGCGACATCGACGTCGAGACCGATAGCGCCGAAAAAGCCAGTACCGCCCGCCCCACCTCCTGGGCCGCCCTCAAGCACCGTCCGCGCTAGATGGCCCGCCGTTTCCACAGGGGACAACGGCGCCCGCCCATGGCCAAGCGGCGGCGCCCCCCCCTGTGGCATCTGGTGCTCACCGCCGGTCTCATTGTCTCCACCGTCTTCCTGGTGCTCTACACCCATCGGGAAGAGCACCGCCCCCCCCCGCCTCCGCCCGCCCCCACGCA
>CAXGRO010000667.1:0-3524 GCA_964012055.1 uncultured bacterium | reverse complement strand
TGTTCGCACGACTGGAGGATGTTGTAGGCGTAGTCGTAGGCAATGTGGTCGCCGGTGCGGTCTTGTTCGTGGTAGAGCCGCGCCACAATGCCGGCCGGCACGAGCAGGCCAAAACAGGCCACGCCCGCCAGCAGGGGGCCGCGCACGGCCTCGACGTTGTTGCGCAAGTATTCCACCAGCGCCGTCCAGCCTAGCCCCATCCACAGCGCAAAGGCAAAGAACATGCCGCCAAAGACGTAGTGCCGCTCGCGCGGCTGCGGGTCGGGCATGTTGAGGTACATCGATAACCCAAAGCCCATGACGATGAACATAGTCATCACGGCCGCAAAGCGGCGCCAGTCGCGCTGCCCGTGCCACAGCAGGCCGCCCAGACCCAGCAGATAAGGTACCAGCGATATGTGGACAAAATGGGCATCGGTGCTGGTGGCCTGGCGGAATTCGACGGTGCGCTCGAACAGGGGGAAGGGGAATTGCTGGAAGAAATACTTCATCTGCTGGTGCCAGAACTGGTAGGCGCGGCTGGCGCGCGCCGTCAGCATGCCCAGCAGTTGGCTGTCGGTGCCGTATTGTTCGCGGTTGAGAAACTTTAAGAAGGCCACCAGCGTCTCGGGGTCGTTCTCGTCGATGGCCGGGTCGAGGCCCGAGCGTATATACAGGGCACCGTAGGTAGAATATCCCAGGACAAAAAGTGCGATGACGCCCAGCAGCAGCCAAAAGGAACGCTTGTCCTGAGCGTGATATAGATACGCCAGTACGCCGGCCAGCACCAAGAGCAGCGCCGCGTTGCTGGCAAAACCCGGCCTCAACGCGGCCAGGGCGAGAAAACCAAACACCCCCCAGCCCAGCAATAGCAAGATCAGCCGCCGCAGCCGCGCGTCGGCAAACCACACCAGGATCAGCAAGGTGGGCACCGTCAGCAAACACAATAGGTGAATGCCGCCGCCCAACCCGAACAAATAGGCGATGAGAAAGAGCCAGCGGTCGTTGGCCTGGCCGTGCGCCGTACCTTCCCAGTAGAGTATGAGCCACACCCCCAACGCCGTGAAGAAAATCGAATAACCATACACCTCCGCCTCCACGGCGTTGAACCAGAAGGTGTAAGAGAAGGCCAGCGACAGGGCGGCGACGGCGCCGCCTACAATAGCGGCAATGTCGCGGCCGTCACCAAAGGTCTGCACCGTGGCACCGCCCAGGGCGCGGCGGGCCAGCGCCACGGTGGACAGATAAGCGCACCACACCGCCAGGGCCGAAGACAGCACCGACATGAGGTTGATGCGCCAGGCCACTTCGTAGAGCGGCAGCAGCGAGAAGAGGCGGCCCAGCAGGATGTAGAGCGGCGCGCCGGGGGGGTGGGGCACGCCCATGATGTAGGAGCAGGCGATAAATTCGCCGCAGTCCCAGAACGAGACAGTGGAAGCGACGGTTTTGAGGTACATGCCCAGGGCAATGAGGAACACGCCGACGCCCACCAGACGGTGCAGAAGTGTGTTGTTTTGCATATGTCCTAATCTTAGGGATAGATGCGCAGGGGTGCAAGGACTGCGCGGCTGCTATATGTATACACCTGAGGGGGCAAAAAGTTCACACTGACAGATAATATTGCAAAAGCAATTGTGCGGCGGAGAGGGGTTTTGTATCGTAGGCGTAAGAGTCTACCCTTTAAAGAGGAGCAGTGGGATTGAGTGAGAGAGCGAAGGCGCATTAGGAATTTTTCGCAACCTGCCCATAGCCGCCGCCGCAGTTGACCACGGCGGCGTGGTTGTGGACGTCAATGGGGCTTTGCTGGACTATGCGCGCGACAGCGGCCTGGGTGACGATGCGGAGAATTGGGCAGGGCGCTTATTGGTCGAATGGTTGGCAGTGGATCAGCCAGAGCAGGTTGGCGCGTGGATAGAGCGGGCGCATGACGCCGGACAGCCGGAACCGCTCGAAATGACGCAGGGTAGGCCGCCGCGCTGGTTAGAGGTGCAGGCTGGGCCGCGCTTGGAGGGCGAAGGGGGCTGGTTGCTGTGTAGAGATATCACGGCGCAAAAGAAGGGCATGGCGGCGTTAAAAGACATGCAGAAGTTAGAGGTGTTTAGTCAGTTGGGCTCGGGGGTGGCACACGACATGAACAACGAGTTGAGCCTGGTAAACGGCTTTGCGGAACTGGTGTTGGGAGAGGAACTGTCGCCCCAGGTACGCGCCCATATAGAGACGGTGTTGGGCGGCGGCAGGCGCTGTGCCGACATCGCCCTGCGCCTGCTCAATTACGCGCGTTGGTTGCGCGTCGGGCGCCAGCCGCAGGCGCTCAACCCCATCGTCGTCAACGCCCTGGACATGATGCGGCGACAGTTTGAAAAAGACGGGGTGGTGTTGCTGGAGGACCTGGATGCCGATCTGCCTCAGGTAGATATGTGGGCGGGGCAGATTCAGGCCGTACTGCTCAACCTTTTGCAGAACAGCCGCGATGCCTTGTTGCGCGGCGGCGATGTCGGCATTGTGCAGGTGCGCACCTACTGGCGGCATGGTGCTGGAAGTGGAAGACGATGGGCCGGGCATGGAAGAGCCGCAAAGGCGGCACATTTTTGATGCGTCGTTTAGCGCTAAAGAAGGCGAAGCAGGGGCGGGGTTGGGGCTGGGCATATGCCGGGAGATTGCCCGCGATCACGGCGGGCAACTGCGGCTTTTAGGCGAGTCAACGGAGGTCTGTTTGGCCTTGGAACTGCCGCCAGCGGCAGAAGATTAGCTGCCGTAAGTGGAGAGTTCCTCAAAAGACTCGTCCCACTCTTCAATATTCTGGCGGGAGATATAGCCCCATTGTTCGTCGACCTGCACCGGCGCCAGGCCTTCGGAGAATTAACCGCCCAAAAGACCAAAGTCAAAGCCCGGGGTGGAAACAATATGGCCGTGGTGGTCGATATCGCAGGGCTTTTCGTCCAGCTTGGTCGCCGCCAGACCTTCGGAAAATATGCCGACCCAATCGAATTGGTGCGGTATGACAAACTGGCCGCTGCGGTCGACAAAACCCATGTGGAACCCCACAATGCCTTCGGCCAGGCCTTCGGAAAAGGGGCCGCCCAACTCGTCGAATTCGGGGCGCACCAGCATGCCCCCCGTCTTGTCGATGTAACTCGACTCGGTGTCGATGACGACGGCCGCCAGGCCCTCGGAAAAATGACCGGCCGACTGGTAGAATTGGTGCGGTATGACAAACTGGCTGCTGCGGTCGATAAACCCCCATTTCTCTTCCACCAAAACGCTGATGAGGCCTTCGGACAATTTGCCGGCGGCGGTGAATTGCGGTTCAATCACCACCTCGCCGCGTTTGTCGATGTAGCCTTTTAAGCCGTCCTGCTTGAAGTCGGCCAGCCCTTCGGTAAAGTACCAGGCGGCTTCAAATTGGGGCGTAATGATGGTTTTTCCGGTGGCGTCGATAAAGCCCCATTGTTTGCCTACCTGCACCGGCGCTAAGCCTTCGGAAAAGCCCCAGGCGGCCGAAGTGGCCGTCTATCGAAAAAAGGATCCCATGCTGGCCGCGCTCT
>CAXGRO010000666.1:0-3533 GCA_964012055.1 uncultured bacterium | reverse complement strand
TTTAAACCTTACAAAAATCCGCTCAAAATCGAAAAAGTGTCCACAGTATTGTTTATAAGACTTCTAGCGTTCTTTCGACGGCTTGCCGGAACGGCTGTGGCAGTGTATCGAGATACTTCTCTTCGGCGTAGTCGGCCTCCCGCGCCCACTCGGCAATGGTCGAATGTGGGACCTCTTCTGGCGTGCCGTACACAACGAAGAGCGAGCGGCGCGTCCGGCCCGGCCGCTTTAGACCCCGGTGAATGCCGCGCGCGTCAAAAGGGACCGGCGCCGGCGCGCAGCTTTATCTGCACGGCGCCGGGAAACATCTCTTCCCAGCCGGTCCGCTCTTCTGCAAAGCGCGCTTCCTCCTCTTCTGTGTTGGCGTGGTTGTGGGAGCGCGGCACAAACCAGAAGCAGTCGTCGTCCTCCAGTGCCAGCATGATCTGAGTGGTGGGCAGTTTTTCGATGTGCCTAACGCGTTTTTCCTCGGGCGAGTCCTTCCCCCAGGCCGCGTAAGAATCGCGGTGCCAGCGGCTCAGGTAGTCGTATTCTGCGTTCATAGCAAACGCCGCAATCCCATACATGGCCACGTCGTTTTGGCAGACTCTGCGGGCGAACGCCGCGATGTCCGGCGCGCCGAGTGCGTCCATCAGGGCGCGTTGCGCCAGGGACGGGTGGTGAGGATTCTGGAAACGGTGACCTTGCAAAAATCCGCTGGCTTCGTCTCGCCCGGCTAAGCCCAGGTGCAGCGCCGTCTCGATGGTCTTCTCGTAGCTTTTCTGGACTTCCGAAAGTTGCTCGGGGGGAATGACGTCGTCCAGAATTACGTAGCCTTCCCTAAAGTAGGTGGCCATCTGCGCATCGGTGAGCATGGGGTTTTTACTCCTTTAGTCCCAACTGGGAATCGGGGTCTGCAGCGGATCGTCGATCCACAAAAAGCGGCCGTTGACCTCGCTCTCGATAATTTCGATTACCAGCCGGGCCGCCTTTTCCGGCGGGTCGCCGCCCGTTTCCTCAACCCACGCCACCCAGTTTTCGAGATCCTGCTCGCCGCTTAAAGCACCCGCTTTGTCGCGGATGTCGGCCCACATCGCGGTCTTGACGTCGCCGGGATGGATCACGTTGGTCGTGACGCCCGTGCCTTCCAGTTCGGTCGCCAGGTGTCGGGTGAAATGATTGAGGGCGACCTTTGACGTGGCGTAGGCGCTGTTCAGCGGCCCGGGCGGGTGCAGCGACGCCGCGGACGACAGATTCACAATCCGCCCCCACCCGGCGTCGATCATTCCATCCACAAAGGCGCGGGTCACCAGGTAGGGGCCCACCGCGTTGATCGCGAGCGTCTCGACCCACTCCTCGGGGTTGCTGTCTTTGACGAGGGCAATCGGCCCAAAGATGCCGGCGGCGTTGATCACTACGCTGGGCGGGCCCAGTTCGGCTTCGACCTCCGCCTTGAGGCGGGCGACGTCGGCCGCGTTCGAGATGTCGGCGGTAAAGCGCGCGGCGCGGCGGGCGACGGGCGCAACTACCATGCCGCGTGCCTCCAGGGCCTCCACAATGGCCTGTCCAACGCCGCGGCTCCCTCCGGTGACCACCGCGACGCGTCCTTTCAAATCCATATCAATCCTCCATTAGTTCCCGCGGGCAAACGACGGGGTTATCCGAATCGCCCAGCCGCTTGCGCTCGCTGCCCCAATTGCCGGCGCTGCCGTTCCAGTAGCGGGTGTCCTCGGGGCTGTACGAGAAGAGGTAAGACCAGCGGGGCTTGTCGGTGGTGTTGTCGGGGCCGCCGTGTACCGTATAGCCGTGGTGCACGGTGCAGTCGCCGGGCCGGTAGTGGAGCGGCGGCGAGAGCTCCAGCACTGACGTGAGATTGGGGTATTGTTCCAGCAGGTTGCCCCAGTCGTCGTTGAACACCGCGCCCAGCGGCCCTTCGCGGTGCGAACGGCTGACGAAGCGCATGGCCCCCATATCGGGCGTGACTTCCGCCAGCGCCAGCCAGAACTGGAGCTCGCCCACCCGGTCGGAGCCGTGCTCGGCCGCGTCCTGGTGATAGGTGGATCCGGCCGCTCCCGGGGGCTTATTAATAAGGATGTCGATGCGGTAGCGCAGCGCAACGTCGACGCCCTTGAGCCGCTTCCGGTTCACCAACCGCGTCGCGTTGCGCGCCATGCGCCGGCTGAACATGAAGGAGCGGAACGGCTCGGCGTCTTCCTTGCGCGCCAGGCCGGCCACCTGGTTGCCAGGGCTAATCTCCGCCTGGCCGTTGCGCTCGGCCCACGCCCGTCCGGCGCGCAAAAGCTCGGCGGCAAAGTCGGGGGCCACCAGCTGCGGCATCATGATCCACCCGTATTCTTGGTAGAAGGCCACCTCTTCGTCGGTGACTTCCCGCAGCACAGCCTCGATCTCGTGCTCCGTCATTGCTTGTCCTATCAAAGGTGCTTCTCCTCTCTGAAAAAGACGGCCTTGGCCATCAACAATAGGTCAAATTGCGCGATTTGTTCGGGGCTCGGTGGCACGGGGCGTTTCCCATCGATCGGGTGTTCAGTGGCCATAAGCTATAGCTATGTTCACATGTCGTCCAGGACGTGAAACCCCGCCACGAGAAGAGCAATACAATGACAACGCCAGCGACACTTACGCCATGCCCAAGACACCGATGCCGCTGGAGGAAGCCGGCCTGGCATAATACAGAGTAACCGGCTTGAAGTCGTGGACTGGAAGTTTTGGGGAAATACGTTGAAGGCAAGCGCATGCTCCTGGCTCAATAGGGCACCAGCCACCGCAATGGCATTAGGCTTCAACTCACGATGGTCGCCAGCGGCAGCGCCCACAGGCGATCGCCCAGCTTGGCCCCCTGCGTCCCGCCGTGCGCCAGGATCGCCGCCCGGCATCCCGGGGTTGCTGCCAAAAACGCCTCAAGGCCCGCCAGATCCGACCTGTTCCATCGGGTGGCCGCCTTGACCTCAATGGCAATCGAACCCGGCCCCTCCTCAATCACAAAGTCCACTTCGTGACGCCCCGACACCGCCCAGTAGTGCATTGCGGCGCCAGGCCAGTGCGCCGCCAAAATGCTCCTCAGATTCTGGGCCAGGTAGGTCTCGTAGAGAGGCCCCCGCATCGGATCGCCCGCATTGGGGCGCAGGTCGGTCGCCCCTGCCAGGTAGGCGGCCAGGCGAGAATCGGTGAGCAACATCTTGGGGGCCTTTATCAGGCGACTCGCCCCGTTGCCTCGATAGGCTGGAAGACGGCCGAGCAGAAAAGACGTTTCGAGCAGGCCCAGGTAGCGGCGCGTCGTTTCGGCGTTGAGATGCGCGTCGCGGCCCAGGTCCGTCTGGTTGAGGATCTGGCCCGAGCGCAGGGCTGCCAAGCGGATCAGGTGCCGGAAGGCGCTGAGATCGGCAACCTGACTTAAGGCGCGCAGATCCCTTTCCACATAGGTCTGCTCAAAGCCGCTGAACCAGAGCCGGGCGCTCTCTGCCTGCCCCCGAGGAGAATCTCCTAAGAAGCCGTCTTAAAATTGCGCGTTCTTCGCGCGTCTTTTGAGTAAGAGA
>CAXGRO010000665.1:0-3534 GCA_964012055.1 uncultured bacterium | reverse complement strand
GCGGCGGGTCTTGCTGACTACAACCCGCTCCAGAAAGCGCGCCGCTGAGGATGTCAACAATGGCGCCCAAGCCCCAACCCTTGTGACCGGCGGTCGGGTGCCCCAGGGACAGCATGGCACCGGCGGGCGGGCCGTAGTATTTCTCGACGTCGGTAGTGGACTGTCCGTCGGCGTCGATGATGCGGTTGGCGGGCACCGGCGTGCCGATGTTGCGAAAAATGCGCATGGCGCCGCCCGAAATAATGCTGGTGGTCATGTCTAAAACCACGGGCCAGTCGCGCCCCGTGGGAACGGCAATACACAAAGGGTTGGTGGGCAGGCGCCTCTGAGTGCCACCAAAGGGCGCCACCGACAAATCGCCACCGTGGCCGTTGGACGTCATCAGCCCCACCATGTTTTCGGGTGCCGCCAGGGCCGCAAAGCGCCCCAGGCGAGCAATGTGGTTGCAGTCGCGCACCGTCACCGTGCTCAGCGCCCTGCCCCGCGCCTTGGCTATGGCCAATTCCATGGCCGCTGTCGCCGTTACCGGCCCGTAGTTCCAACCGCCGCTCACCTGAGCGGTGTTGTCGCTCTCCTGCAACACCTTTAGGGGCGCGCCGGGCTCCACCACGCCGTCGCGTACCATGTCGGTGTATTGGGGGTAGCGCAACACGCTGTGGCTGTCGTGGCCCATTAACCCCGACTCCACCATGTGGTCGGCCACCAAAACGGCGTCGCGGTGTGGCACACCCACTGCTTCAAAGAGGGCGACGCCCAGCTCTCGCAAATCTTCGGCACTAAAAGTCGGCATAAATCCTCTATTTCCCTTCGTCGACGACCAGCAGGGCATTGGCCACCAGCCGTTCGCCGGTTTGGTCCGAAGGGCGGTTGGCCACCTTGCCCTGGACCACCATGGTAGTAGAACCGCCGCCGTCCAGGTTGAGCGCCTGGTAGGCGTTGGTTTTGGAAACGCTGTGTTCGACCAAACTGTAGCGCATAAATTGCGCCAACTCCTCCAGGTTCATGCCCACGCTGTAGCCGGGTTGGCGGCCGTCCACCGCCACCAAAAAGAGGGTATCCCGGTCGCGGCTATACCCTACGGCAGAGCGCGGGTGGCGCTGGCTGGCAAAGTCGGCATCCAGGTTTTCCTGGGCGTGCTCAATTGAGATCTCGCCGTCGCGAATAATGCGCGGTCCGCCGCCAATGGCTTGGCTCACGGCACCGCTGGCCGGCAGCAGATTGCGGTAGAGCTGCACCGTGTCACCCGGCGCAATGCTGGCCTCCATCGGATAATCGCCGCCAATGGCCACCACCCACTGGTCTGGGTTGAGCAGCAGGGGCCAACCGCGCCGGCGAATTTGCAAAACGCGCGCCGCAACCGTGTCGTTAATGGTCGCTGTAGAATCCAGACTCTGCAATTGCAATCCCAAAGCGGCGTACACCGAATCGGCCCGCATCTGCCCGTAATAATTGTACAGAGTTAAACCGTCGGCGGTGGCCCAGCTGTTAAAACCGACGATGGGCAATATCTCGCCTCCGGCGGCAATAAGCCCGGCCTGAAATTGAAAGACGGAGATGAGCGGCGAGCCGTCGGCCTCTAACACAAAAGCCGTGCGCCGCTGCGGCAATTGCAGCAGTTTGCCGTCGCATATCTGCAATCCGGCCGGACGCACCAAGCCGTCAGTAAAAAAGAAATCTCCATTGATGCCCGCAAGGGCTTGCGCCGCCATCGCGCTGGTTTTGGCCAAACCCTCTCCTTCCTCGTCCAGCTCCGCCCTGGCGGAGCGCAGGCGCACGCCGGCCTTTGCCGCTTTGGCCAAATCGACCTCAATGACGTGAATGGACCAGGGGCCGGCGGACAGGTGGAGCGGGTGATGCACCACGCCCGGGGCGAGTTCGGGGGGCTGCGGCTGGCAGGCCACCCACGCTGTACTACACAGACATAAGACGGCCGCGCACAAACGGCGACAAGACACCTGCAACGGCGGTAATTCGGGCCGGCAAGGCGGCGTATAAAACTTAAAAAACACAGTATTTACAGGGAAGTATGAGTGTCGAACAGCCCCAAATGTAGAGAAGCCCCTAAGGGGTGTCAAGCACCTTGGGGGCCCCCGAAAAAGCGCGTACCAGACGGCGATATCGGCTCGGTTGACCTGCCCATCTCCGGTTAGATCGAGGTGCTCGTCGGAGGTTGCAACCGCTGTTCCCTGATGTTCCAACAACACAAAGAGGTCGTTCATGGCCAACCGGCCGGCGCCGTCAAAATCCCCCACTATGTCCAACTCCAATTGCGCCGCGGTCGGACGCTCCAACGCGTCGACGCTGCCCGTCGCCGAGCGCAGCAGAGCCCGGGAGATTAATACCTGGCGCTGCGCCGCCGTGGCGCGCCCCAGGCGCAATTGCAAAACGCCGAGCAGACCCGAACCATCAATCCCTTCTAGAGCACTTTCGCCGATAAAAGAAATACCCACTTCTACCCGCCCCGGATGCGGGCGATCCACCAATACCAGCGGAGGGGTATCTCCGACCAGTAAACCGTCGTCAGTAAATTCAATGCCGACAAACTCCACGTCGGGCCCCACCACCCGCACCCGGCGGTTGCCCGTATCGGCGATGTAAATGGAATAGTCGGCCCCCACTGCCACGGCGCGCGGATCGCTCAATTGCGCCAGCGCCGCAGGCCGGCCGTCGCTACCAAAACCCCTCTGCCCGTTGCCCGCCGCCGGACGTCCACCGCCATCCGCATCGATCTGCCACACCGTATTATTGCCGCAGTCGGCCACGTACAGGCGCCCGCTTTGGTCAAAGGCGATATCGTTGGGCGCAAAGAATGTTCTGGGGGGCGCATTAAGCAGCGCCATCTGGGCGTCCAGCACCGTGCGCAAAATGCCGTCGCCGCCAACGGCGCGCACCTTGCTGATTGCCCAAGTCTACCAGGTGCAGCCGCCCGTCGGGACTGAGGGCCAATCCAGCGGGCACGGCCAGGCGGCTCTGAGAAGCGGGCAATTCCTCGTCATCCAACCCAAAAAAACCACTGCCGACAACCGTCTCCACCCTCCCGTCGGCGGCCACGCGGCGCACCACATTGTGTTGCTCGTCGGCAATGTAGAGATCGACTGTGGCCCGGCCAATACGGCGCGCGGCAACAGACTGGCGTTTAGCGCCGGCCCCCCATCGCCCAATCCGCCACCGGCTATAATCGTCTGCGGACCAATTTCAAAGAGGTCTGATGCCCAAACCGGCTCAAGTAGTAAAATCGCACAAGAAAACAGCAGAGTGATCTTTCGCATGCCTGCTCTCACCCAGAAAAGCCCTGTAGTATGTACGTTACGAATTTATCTGACAAAATCATTGTTGTGTTTATCCGCGTTATAAAATAGGCGTTGGCCTGTAACGCGGAGAGGGGGTGGCCCCGACGCTCAGCGACCGTTTGTCTTTAGGATTTGTGGCGTTTCAATAATAACGATTTGTTATAAGCTTCTCTTACTGAATCAGCGCAGTAAACGAACCATATGCCCGCTGGTTCGCGGGGGTGGCGGTCTTGCCGGCGCCCCC
>CAXGRO010000664.1:0-3540 GCA_964012055.1 uncultured bacterium | reverse complement strand
CCCCAACTTGAGCAAGAATCTGCCGCCGGTGCTGACGGCGACCACCGGGCTGGACGCGCTGGGCCACGCCTTGGAGTGTACGGCGTCGCAAAAGAGCAACGCGCTGGGCGACGCCGTGGCGCGCGAGGCGCTGCAGGCGGGCTGCCCCTATATCGAGCGCGCCATCGAGCGCGGTGCCGACGACTTTGAAGCGCGGGTGCAGATGGCGCGCTGCAGTTTGCTGGCGGGTTTGCTGCTGAGCCCGGTCAACACCGGTGCCGGCCACGCCCTGGGCTACGGCATCGAAAAGGTGGCCTACAACAAGGGCCACTCCGTGCCGCACGGCACGGCGGTGGCTTTGATGTTGCCCGGGGTGATGCGGCACAATATGGCGGCGGTGGCGGACAAATATTATTACGCTGCGGGCGTGATGGGGTTGGAGCTGGGGGGGAAGAGTCGCGAGGAAGGGGTTTATATGGCGGCCGATTGGGTGGATGGGTTGCGGAGGAAATACACGGAATATGGATCGCTGGCGGATGCGGGGTTGGGGGAGGGGGATATTCCGCAGATGGTGGAGGTGGCGCTGCAGGTGCGGCGGTTGTTGGATCCGAATCCGGTGGAGGTGAAGGAGGCGGATGCGGAGAGGATTTATCGGGAGGTGTTGGTGTAATACACTTTTAAAGGGGGTGGGCGTTTGCCTGGGACCCTCCCCTATCGGACCGTCCCCACCAACAAATCGTCCAATTACTTTAACAACACCATGCGCCGCACCCGGTCGAAGGCGCCGGCGCGCAAGCGGTAGAAGTAGACGCCGCTGGACAGTTCTGCGTTTGTATCGCTTTCTCCACTCCACAGCGCCAGATAAGATCCCGGTTGTTGTTGTGCGTCGACGAGGGTGTAGACGCGCTGGCCGCTCGCATTAAATATTTCGAGCTTTACCCGGGTGGGTTCGGAGAGGGCATAGGGGATGGTGGTTTGGCGTTGAATGGGTTGGGGAAGTTGGGGGCGAGATTCAGTGTAGTCGGTTGCGGCCCGCTAATCTGGCGGACGTCGGTGGGCCCGTCGAACTTAACCGGGATCTGGTCGCCGTTGAGCGAGATCATAAATAGGACGAACTCGGGTTTGACGCCGGTGTCGGGGACCAGGATCTCGGCAAAGGTGCCCGATCCAGTGGTGGCCTGAATGCCGGCGAAGGCGACTTTCAGCGTGTCCGCCACGGGATTGGCCAAAAAGAAAAAACCGGCCAGCAAATCGGTGCGGCGCGCTTCGACGGAAGCGATCTGCTCGCTGTTGAAAAGGATGTAGATGTCGGCGGAGATGAAGTCGTCCATGCTGTCGATTAACAGGGGAATGATATACTGACCGTCGGCGTTGGCGGCGGGGCCCAGTTCGATGCAGCGGGCCGGTTCCTGGGTCGGGGCGGCCAGGGGCAAAAGTGTTAAAATGCACACGACCCAGATGCGCAGTATCATCGTCCGCCTGGCGAGTTGGGGATTGACGAGGTATGCATCTGCGGACATATGGGTCGTTGACTGCGCTGGTTTCAATGGTTGGGGAATCAGGCGCAGATCAGGCAGGAGGGAATGTCGGGCCGCTCTTTGCGCCCCGGGCGCTTGTCGGCGGGCGTCTGCTCCAGCGCTTCGAGCCATTGGCGGCGCCATTCTTCGTAGTCGGTGAGTACGGAGCTGGGGTTGGCGCGGCTGCGCACCGGGAAGTCGGGCCAGAAGGAGCGGCCGGTGGGTGTCCCGGTGGCCTGGTAGCGCAGATCCATACTCCAGCGGATGTGGTCGGTGTTGTTGGGGGTGGAGCAGTGGGGAATGAGTTTGTGCATGAGCAGGACGTCGCCCTTGTTCATGGGCAGGGGTAGCACCCCCTCTTCGTCGGGCAAATTCTCGGCCGTGATGCCAAAACCCTGCCCCCAGTAGACTGTGTCGCGTTTGTGGATGCGCGGGATGATGTGCAGGCAGCCGTTTTCTAAAGTGGCGTCGCACAGGGGCAGCCACACGGTGAGGATAAAACAGGGGTCGGCTTCTTCGAGGTGCACCTGGGCGTCCTGGTGCCAGGGCGCGACGTTCTCGCTGAGGTAGTCTTCAAACTTCTCCTCGCCGTCCGCCTGGTTGCCGCGGTATGTCAGATTGTTGGGCAGCTTGGCGCGGGTGTGCTGGATGGGGCTGCAGATGATTTCGGGCCCTACGATGCTTTCGATGGGATCGATGAGGTTGTCGTTGCACAAGAAGTGAAAGCTGTTCTCGCCGCGAAAATGCATGATGTCGACGTCTTCGTAGATGTCGGTGGTTTCGGCGGTGATGGAGGCGAGGCGGCGTTCGAAGTCTTCGTTTTCGTAGAGTTGCGAGAGTTTGCCCTGGGCGTGGAGTTGGCGGGCGCGGCGGTCGGTGTCCTGGTTGTATTCTTCGATGACGGGGTTGAGGTCGGCGTAGGTGAGGGCATCTCGAACGACGACGTAGCCTTCTTCTTCGAAGTGGGTGAGTTGTTGTTGGGTTAGGTGCATGGTAGGCTCTTTAATGGCTAGCGTTTGCTTGTGTCGCGAGAGGTCCTCCCCAACCCGCGTTACAGGCAAACGCCCAATTACCAATTAGTATAAGACCCATCGCGCCGATGCAAATGAGGCGCTTCCCAAAATTTAAATTCCTCGTTGGCCATCTCTTCGTTAAACTCCACCCCCAAACCAGGGCCCTGGGGCACGGCATACTCCGTCCCTTCCGGTTTGATTTGCACCGGAAAAAGCTCGTCGTCAAAGGTAAATTCTTTTTCGCGCATCTCGAGCCAGGAGAAATTGGGGACGGCGGTGCTAAAGTGGACGTGGGCGGCGGTGCTGATGGGGCCTAAAGGGTTGTGGGGCATCATGTCGATGTAGTGGGCTTCGCACCAGCCGGCCACCTTCATGGCTTCGGTGAAGCCGCCGACGTTGCAGACGTCGACGCGGGCGAAATTGGTGAGGCCGCGTTCTACGTAGGGGAGGAAGGCCCACTTGCTGGGGAACTCCTCGCCGATGGCAAAGGGCACGGGGGTCATCTGGCGCAGGGCGGCGTAGGCTTCGGGGGTTTCGTCGCGGATGGGCTCTTCTAAAAAATCGAGGGTGCCCGGCGGCAGCATCTGGCAGAAGGAGGCGGTTTCGGCAACGCTGAGGCGGTGGTGGTAGTCGATGCCCAAGACGGCGGCCGGGCCCAGGGCCTGGCGCACGGCGGTGATCCACTTGGCGGTGAGGGCGATGGACTCGCGCGGCTCGAAGAGGTTTTCGTCGCCGCCGGTGTCGGGGTGGCCGGGGGCGCAGCGGATGGCCGGCCAGCCTTCGTCGAAAAACGCCTGGGCCTGTTCGACGACCTGGGGGCCGTCGAGGGCGCCGGTGGTGGGAAAGC
The DNA here is from genome assembly GCA_964012055.1 of uncultured bacterium. Taxonomy (GTDB): domain Bacteria; phylum Latescibacterota; class UBA2968; order UBA8231; family UBA8231; genus CAXGRO01. Next base: position 184 of record CAXGRO010000664.1, on the reverse strand, counting down.
CGGGCACGGAGTTGCGCTGGGCGCCGCCCAAGAGCTGGTACACGGGAATGTTTAAGCTGCGCGCCACCAGGTCGTGCAGGGCGATGTCGATGGCGGAGATGGCGCCGGTGAGGATGCGACCGCCTTCAAAGTACTGGCCGCGGTAGAGTTCCTGCCACAGGGCGCCGATGCGGCGGGGGGCTTT
>CAXGRO010000663.1:0-3541 GCA_964012055.1 uncultured bacterium | reverse complement strand
GGGGTTGACGTGAGCGTTTTGAGTATCAATATGCCGGGGCCGGAGAATTTGGTGGCGGAGCTGGCGGTGGAGGCGGCGCGGGTGGGCAACGACGCGCTGGCCGCCATGGTGCAACAAAATCCGGACCGCTTTGTGGGACTGGCCGGGTTGCCGTGGCAGGATGTGCCGGCGGCGCTGGCCGAACTGGAGCGGGCGGTGGTTGAGCTCGACATGCGGGGCGTTATGCTCTACTCGCACGTCGAGGGGGAGGCGGTGGATGCGCCGGCGTACGACCCGCTCTACCGGCGCATAGCCGAATTGGGGGTGCCCGTTGTATTGCACCCGACGGTGCCGCGCTGGGGCGAGGAGATTAAGGACTATTCGATGATCACCATGGCGGGCCTGATGGTGCACCAGAGCTTTGCCATGTTGCGGTTGATTTTGGGGGGCGTGCTCGAACGCCACCCCGACTTGCGGGTGGTGCATCCCCACTGCGGTGGCGTGCTGCCCTATCTGTGGGGGCGCGTGGAGAATCAGACCGAGGTGATGGGCCGGGGACGGGAGAACATCACGCGCCCGCCGCGCGAGTACTACCGGCAGGTTTACCTGGACATGGTGTCGCCGTGGGCGCCGGCGTTAAAACTGGCCTACGACTTTGCCGGCGTCGATCGACTGCTCTTTGCCAGCGACCACCCGTGGGTGGCCATCGACACGCTGGTGGCGCTGGTGGAGGAGATGGATATTTCGGCAGAGGATCGGGTGCAGATTTTTGGCGGCAATGCGCAGGCGCTCTTTGGCATTGCTTGAGGGCGAAGGGGCGGGTTTTAGTTCTGCGGCACATCATGTGCATTTGTTTCTTTACTTTCTATTGCAGATTCTGCGCTCGTTTTGACCCCTTCTATAGGAAAGAAAAATCCCTTAATATCGGCCAAAGTACTGTGTGGCCTCGCCCTCCCCGTGAATGTAGACGCCATAGCCCAAACTTTTTTGCACCGGGAGGAGACAAAAGACTTCAGCGTCGGCGAGTTCTTTATCCTGCGGCATTTTCGGCGCAAGGGGGTGGCCCGCGCGGTGGCCCGCGAATTGTTTGACCGATTCAGAGGGCGCTGGGAAGTGGAGCAGTTGCCTTTGAATGCACCGGCTCAGGCGTTTTGGCAGCAGGTGGTCGACGAGTACACGGGAGGGCAGTACGAGGAGGAAGACATCCCGCGCCAGGCAGATGAGGTCTGGTGGGGAGGCCGGGTGGTGCAGCGCTTTGTCAACGGATGAGTGTTTTCAGGCCTGCGCCTTATACGGCTTACCAAGCTCGCGGACTTGGAGATTGCCGACTTTCTTCTGAGCATGCCACAGGTCGTACTGTTCCGGTACACTATCTGTCCCCACCAAATACGTGGTGCTCCGTGCGGTGGGCCGCAATGTAATCCCAGTCGTAAGTCACCCCCAATCCCGTTCCGTCGGGCACCGGCACGCAGCCGTCGGCGCCCAAATCTTCGGGCTGGTCCGAGTAGCCGCAGGTGTAGACCGGCGGCACCACATTGGGCATGTTGGGCCCCATCAGCGCCATTTCGTAAAAGCGCGTGTTGCGGGTGGCGGCGATGACGGCGCGGTGGGCCGGGCCGCAGGCGTGGATTTGCAAATCCAGCCCCAGCGCTTCGCATAGGTGAGCTATTTTTACGGCGCCGGTAATGCCCATGTCGTACTCGGGGTCGGCGTGAATCATGTCGCAGCCGCCGTTGATTATAAAGCTGGCCTTCTGCTCCAGGCCGCGCACGTGCTCGCTGACCAGCAGGGGGGTGCTGAGTTTTTCGCGCAGGCGCTGGTGGCCAAAAGCCGAGACGGCGGCGTCGCGGTAGGGGTCTTCGTACCACAGGCAGCCCACTTCGTCGCAAACGCGGCCCACTGCCAGGGCGTCGTTCCAGGTGCGCAGCTGGCAGGCCGGGTCGAGCATCAGGTCCATGGCGTCGCCGATGCGGGCGCGCACGCCGCGCAGGTTTTCTATTTCGCGCGCCACGTTGCCGTCGTTCCAGCCGTGAATCTTAAGCGCGGTAAAGCCCAGTTCGCGGCAGTGCTGAGCAAAGTCGGCAAAGGCCTTCGGCGAGTCGAGTCCGCCGCCGGAAGGCTGGGCGTGGTAGGTGCTGGCGTAGGTGGGCAGGCGGGTGCGGTAAGCGCCCAGCAGGGCGGCGACCGAGGTGTTGTACTTCTTGCCGAGCAGGTCCCACAGGGCGATGTCGAGGGCGCCGTGGCCCATGTGGTCAAAGGCGCGCAGCTCGCGTTTGAGGTCGTCGTAGATTTGTTCGCGCTGTTCGGGGTTGCGGCCGACTAGGAAGGGGGCGAGCATGAGGGTTTGGGCGAGGGCGGCGGGGGAGCCGCCCCAGTGGGTGACGTATTCGCCTTTGAGGCCGTCGTCGCATAGGAGTTGGACGGCGTAGCGTTTGGCGGTGAAGGTGTTGCCGGCTTGGTGGACGAGGTTGCTGATGCCGGCGGAGGCTTGTTCTATTCCTATGTTTTTTGCTTCGAAGGTGAATTCGTGGATTTCGGCGCGAATTATTTGGGTCATGGCGTTGGGTTCTGGGTTAGGGTGTAATGTGGACGATTTTCGGGCGAAGGGGGGTCTCTCGCTCATTCTCGCAGCCCATCCATGGGCTGCTCCGAGGCATTACCCTCTCTGCCGCGTCCTGCGGCAGAGAGGGTAATGAATCCGCTCTGAGACCCCCCTTCGCCCGAAAATCTCCGCAGACGTTGGTTTGAGGACTGCGAGGGGTGATGGGATGGTACTGCTCGGTGGTATAGAGGAATCAATATATCCTAGGGATTGTGGGCGTCAAGTGGGATGAGTACTGAGAGGAGTATGATATATAGAAGATTGTTTGTTCAGATTTGGCGCAGGGGTTTGGAGGTGGCGAATACCAGGAAGTGTAAGGTGGCGAAGGCGCAGCCGGTGCACAGGAGCATCCAGTCGTTGCCGATTAATTCGCCCAGCCAGCCGCCCAATAGCCAGCCGGTGAAGCCGAGCTGGATGGACATGGTGTAGATGGCCAAAACGCGGCCCAACATGCCTTTTGTGGATTGGATTTGCAGGGTGGTCGATATGCCGGTGACCCACGGCGGGATGACCATACCCATGACGAATAGGGAAGCCAGGCTCAACAAGTAGGAGTGGGAAAAGCCGAAGAGGATCATCATGCCAGACCACACCAGGGACGCACACAGGATGGAGGGGGCGCGGCGCTGCCAGCCGCCGTGTACGCTCAAGTAGATGGCCGATAGGGCCTGGCCGGCGGCAAAGACGGCCATCATCGTTCCAAAGCCGGTTTCGCCCACGGCAAAGCGGTCGCGGGCGTAGATGGGCTAGATGGGCATTATGGTTGAGCCGCACAGCACGGTGAAGGCGAGTAGCATGATGCGGCTGATGACCGGGTGGGTGCACACGTACTTGAGTCCGTCCGCCAGGTTTTGCAGCGGCGATTGCTCTGTGGTTTTTTCGGGTTGCACCTGGGGCAGCTTGAAGGTGCAGGCCAGGGTGAAGGCGTAGAGCACCGTCAGGGCCAGCCACGGGGCGCCG
>CAXGRO010000662.1:0-3546 GCA_964012055.1 uncultured bacterium | reverse complement strand
ATCCCTGGTTGTGGCGGGCGGTGGATTCGGCGATGAAGCGGCGGAAGATTTTGAAGTTTTTTGAGGTGAAGTGGCGCTGGGCGTAGTAGCGGCCGACGACGCGGATTTTTACCTCTTTGGCGAAGGCGATCTTGCGCAGGTCGTCGAGGGTGACGGGGTAGGTTTCGGTTTCGTAGGTGCTGTAGCGATGAGTGGTGTGGCTGTGACCGTGGTGGCCGTAGTAACCGTAGTGGCCGTAGTGTCTGTCCAGGCGGGGGTGGGCGTAGGAGTGGATGCTGTAGCTGTAAGGGGTGTAGTAATAATAGGGGCGATAGTAGTAGCGGTAGGGTCTGTAGTAATAATGGGGTTTGTAGTGGCGGTCGTAGTAGCCGTAGCTGTGGGGGCGGTTATAGGTACAGCAACGGTAGCCGCGGCCATAGCCGCCGTCGTAGAGGACGGTGCTGTCGTCGTTGGAGGTGACCTGGACGGGTTCGGCGGCTTGTGCTTCAGCGCGGCGTAGAGATTCTTCTATTTCCAGGATTTTGCCTTAGCCGATGCCGTAGCCTTTGCCGATTTGGGAGGCGGAGGTGTCTAGGGTGGCAAAGGCGATGCGCTCTCCGTCCACCAACGTGATGAGGGATTCGCCTTTTTCTATGTTGAGCAGGCTGGGGGCGTTGTAGACTACGTTGAGGGCGTAGCTGACTTCTCGGTCTTTGGCGATGTGCTCCGAGATGTTTAGCTGTACGACTTCGTAATTGTCGTTGCCGCCCAGGTAATTGCCGTCCAATTCAAAGGCGGTGAAGTCTTCGAATTCGTCGTAGAACTTGCGGACTTCGTACTTGGGCCGGTAGCTACAGCCGGCGATTAATATGGACAAGGCAAGCAGGGTGGATAGGGCGGCGTGGGCTCGCATGGGATGTCTCCGCAGTAAAGTCGCTCCCTGTAGACCTAACGTCTATTAAAGAAAAATGTTCCCTGGCTGATCTCGTAGTAATATTGATGTTGTGCTAGTTTGTGGACCTCCTCTTATCCGAACGTTTCGGAGTATAATTCGACGACGTCAGATAATCCTATGTCTAGTCTAATAAAGGTTCGAGCGATTTGTATAATCTGCCGGCGCTTTCTCTGAGCCCACCCGGGCGGTTGCGCTGGAGCCAGAGGTCTTCGTAGCGGGCGATGGCGTCTTGAAGATCGCGGCGCAGAGAGGAGCGGGTAGGGCCTTGGCCTAGCGAGGTTAGCAGGCGGTGAGTGCCGTGGCGGGCCATGGCGATGGCGGTGGACAGTTCGTCTTTGAGCAGAGAGGCGTCCGGGGTTTGGGGGCGGATGGTGGAGACTTGGGTTTCGAGGTCGTCGAAGCGATGGGCGCACTTTTTGAAAGCGGCGGGCGGATTGCCTTCCAGAACAGCGTTGGGGTTTTTCATATCCCAAAAGAGGGTGCTGTAGAAGGGGGTGCGGTTTTGGGGCTGGTTTGGCAGGAGTTGGTAGACGCGGCCCAGGTCGAAGAAGAGTTGGGCGGTAGCGCCGGTAGAGTCGAAAAAGACCAGGCGGTTGAGGGCGGCGAGTACGTCGGCGTCGCGGTTGTTTTTGAAGGACCAGGAGTAGGCGGCGCCGGCGGCGATGCCTAGGTAGCTTATGGGTTGGAATTGGTGGTGGCCAAAGTCGCCCCAGTCGGTGATGAAATAGCCGGCGGCACCATGCTTGAGGCCGTTGCGGGCGGCGTTGGCCAAATTGCCCAGGCAATTGGGGGCGCGGCCGGTGATGGACTGCCAACTGGAGGTGCCGGGGCAGACGTAGAAGGGGATGCCGGAGCGGGCGAAGAGCGGCGCCTGGCGGTTGAAGGGGTGGTGCGATTCGTAGCCCCAGTTGAGCGCTGTTATGTCGCGGGGCAACTCGGCAATGAGGTCGGGTTGGTGCAGGATGATGTCGCCCCAGAACATCATGTGGTGGTTGTGTTTTTTTACCAGGCGGTGGATTTGTAAGAGGAAGTCGAGGTAGACGCGCGTCTGACCTTTTTGCTCGCATAGTTTTTTGCTCCAGCCGGTGCCCAATTCGTTGGCTTCGTCGCAGGCGACGTTGAAAAGAGGGCTGGAGAAATTGGGCAGGAATTCGGCGTAGAGCGAGTTGAGTAAGTTTAAGGTGTTGCGGTTGGGGCGCGGCACGCTCCCACCCGGCACTTCGGCCAGGTGGTGATACTCGGGGTGTTGCAGCCAGCGCTGGAAGTGGCTGAAGGAACTGAGGTGGGGCACCAGGTCGATGTGGCGCTGGCGGCAGTAGGTGTCGAGTTCGATGATTTCGGCGGCCGTTAGGGGCGAGGCGTTGCGCCACACCACCTGGTGCGCCGAAAAGGCGAAGGTGTGTTCGATGCGCAATTGCAGCTGGTTGATTTTGAGGCGCGCCATCAGATCGATGTAGGTTTTTAGTGTTGCCAGGGTGGGGACTTTGCAGCGGCTGACGTCGAGCATGACGCTGCGCTGGGCAAAGTCGGGGTGGTCGGTGATGGCACAGCGCGGTAGGTGGGCACCGTGGTGGTCGACCAACTGGCGCAGCGTTTCGAGGCCGTAGAAGGCGCCGGCTTCGTCGGCGGCGTTTAATGTGATGCCGGTTTCGCTGGCAATGAGTTTATAGCCCTGCGGCGGGGTGCCGCGCCTTGCGAACGCCACTTTGAGGAAGATCTGGCCCTGCTGCGGGGGACCGGCAGTGACGGTTAGGGGGGTGGCGAATGCAGAGCTGATGTGGCGCGCAAAATCGATGACTTGATTCTTAAGAGAGAGGGAAAAGGTCGGGTCTATGTGGACCCACTGTGCAGCGCTGAAATCGATGCGCTGTTGGTGGAAACGAACATTGCGCGGTGCGGGAAATAGAATGTTTTGCATGGGGTTGTCGCTTTGTTTGTAGAACCAGCGGTTGAGCCACTGTGTCCAGGTGGAAATAAGATAGAAGGGGTCTCACTCGGTGGCGCCGGCGTCTTTGACGCACTTGGACAATCTCGGCATGTCCCTGAGCCGCCGCAAGGGCGAGCGCGGTGTGACCGGCGTCGTCGCGGATATTGACTTTGGCGTTGGAGGTCAGCAGGGCCTCTACCACTTCGAGGTTGCTGTCCAGGGCGGCCGACATCAGGGCGGAATTGCCGCGCTTGTCCACGGCGTTGGGGTTGGCGCCGGCCCACAGCAGGTTCTGCGCCACTTCTTTGGTGACGGCGTGCATGAGCACGGTCCAGCCGACTTTTCTTTCGCGGGTGTTGGGGTTGGCGCCGGCGTCCAAAAGCAGGCGCACCTTGGCTAACTCGTCTTTGAGGGTGGCCCACATCAGGGTGGTGTTGCCGGTAGCGTCGTGGGCATTGGGGTCGGCGCCGGCGGCTAACAGCGCTTCGAGTTGTGCCACGCCGCCGCCCTCGGCGGCCCACATCAGGGCGGTGCGGCCCAGTCGGTTGATGTCGCCCACCTCGGCGCCGGCGTCCAGCAGCGTTTCCACTTTGTCGAGGTGGCCTTTTTTGGCGGCCCATATTAATGGCGTATTGCCTTTGTCGTCGCGGGCGTTGACGTCGGCGCCCAGGTCGGGGGAGGGGCG
>CAXGRO010000661.1:0-3547 GCA_964012055.1 uncultured bacterium | reverse complement strand
GATTTTTGTAAGGTTGAAATTCGTAAGTGATTATTTATCAACAAGTTAAAAATTCTCAGTACCTATTTGCCTAAGTCGCTATTTATCAATGACTTACAAAAAGTGTCCACAGTATTGTTATATAGTATATGACAAAGAAGAGATCTAAGATTGAGAAATAGGAGCTAAGTTATTGAATTATATAGCTAAAATTACTTCTCATCTGCTTAATCCTGCCATGATCGCACTGGGTGCCTTTATTTATTTGGGGTTGCGGACAGGAGATTGGCTGGCAGGGGGAATAGGTATCTTGTTCTATACTTTGATGCCGGGTGTTTTGTGGACCTATCTCTATCGAAATGGCATTATCGCCGAACTCTATCCCGCCGAACGCAGTCAGCGGCAAAGTTTGTTATTGTTGGGTATTGGGTGTTATGCATTGGGTTGCGTTGCGTTCTGGTTGGTCGATGTTTCGTCCCTGGCGGTGGGGGTTGGACTGGCTTTTTTAGGCAACACTATACTGGTGTGGCAGATAAATAAATATTGGAAGATTAGTATTCATGCGGTGGGGGTGAGCAGTGCGTGGGTTATATTTCTTTTATATGAAGGTTTGGCCATGTGGCCTTTGGGGGGGGCGCTTATATTGGTAGCCTGGGCGCGTTTGCAATTGGGGGTTCATACGTCGGGGCAGATTCTGGCCGGAAGTGGGTTGGGTGGAGGGATTACAGCGTTGTTGGTTTGTCCGTTTTTGCGGGAGGAGTGCTGGTATATCGAGGCCTTTCAAGTCTTCTAATATATATTTAACTTATTGTTTATTTTTATGATAAAACAATAAAAATTATGGCCGAAAAATTTAAAGGGTACATACAGCGGATTACTTATCACAATCCGGAGAATGGTTATACCATTGCCCGTTTGGTGGCCGAGGGTAAGAGGGATAGCATTACGGTCGTAGGGGCAATTGTGGCGCTTAAGGGAGGGGAAAGTGTGGAAGTAGAGGGGGAATGGGAAAATCATCCCAAGTATGGGAAACAATTGAAGATAGGGAGTTATCAGCAGGTCTATCCATCGACTTTGGAAGGCATTGAAAAGTACCTTGGTTCGGGTTTGATCAAAGGAGTGGGGGCGGTTTCGGCAAAACGCATTGTCGCTCATTTTGGCCAAGAGACCCTAGGAATTATCGACGAAGATCCCCAAAGGCTGCTGGAAGTGCCCAAATTGGGCAAGAAGCGGGTGGAATTGATCGCCGGAGCCTGGGAAGAGCAGCGGCAGATAAAGGACGTTATGGTGTTTCTCCAGTCGCATGGGGTGACGACGGGATACGCCGTCAAAATATTTAAGGAATACGGCCACCAGGCCATTTTGCAAGTAAAAACCAATCCCTATCGCCTCGAACGCGATATTGCTGGCATTGGCTTTCAAATTGCTGATCGCATCGCCCAAAATATGGGATTTGCGCGGGATTCGACGGAGCGCATTCAGGCGGGCGTGCGCTATTTGCTCAACCAGTATGCCGAAGAGGGGCACGTGTACATGCCTTTGGTGGAGTTGATGGAGAAGGGCAAGGAGATACTGGGGGTCAATCTGGAATTATTTCCGCAGGCGCTGGAGCACTTGCGCGCCGATGACGGGGTGGTTACCGAGGAGTTGCGCTATTATCTACCGCCTCTCTACCACGCCGAAATGGGGGTGGCTTCGTCGCTGCGCCGCCTTTTGCGCACCCCCAGTGCGGTCAAACTAGCCCTGCCCGAGGAGCGAGGATCGGATTTTGAATTGGCGCAAAACCAGCAGGAGGCCATAGCGTTGGCCGCCCGCGAAAAGGTGATGGTGTTGACCGGGGGGCCGGGTACAGGTAAAACCACGGTGACCCAGGAGATTTTACACTTATTTGAGCACAACAATTTGCGTGTTGCGCTGTGCTCGCCTACGGGGCGAGCGGCTAAACGCCTGGCCGAAACTACCGGGCGTCCGGCTAAAACCATTCACCGCTTACTCGAATTTGCCCCTTCGGAAGGGGGTTTCCGCAAAAATTACGACGAACGGCTGGAGGCCGATGCCCTGATCGTCGACGAAGCTTCGATGATTGATGTGGTGTTGATGAACGCCTTGGCGCGCGCGCTGCCAGACACGGCGCGCGCCGTGATTGTTGGCGATGTGGACCAATTGCCATCGGTGGGGCCGGGCAATGTACTGCGCGACATTATCGACTCAGGCGAGGTGTCGGTAGTGCGCTTAGACCAGATTTTTCGCCAGGCCGAGGCCAGTCAAATCGTGGTCAACGCCCATCGCATCAACCGCGGCGAAGCGCCGTTGCTCGACAATAGAAAATCCAGTGATTTCTTTTTTGTCGAAGAGGAGAGTCCCGAAAAAGTAGTGGAACTCATCGAAGGCCTGTGCGCTCGCCGCTTGCCCGCCCACGGCGGGTGGGACCCGCTGCGCGACATTCAAGTGCTGGCGCCCATGTATCGGGGCGAGACGGGGGCACACAATCTCAACCATAGACTGCAACAGCGTCTCAACCCTCAGGACAAGGGCCACCGCCAGGGGGAAACCGAGTTCCGCCTGGGCGACAAGGTCATGCAGGTGCGCAATAATTACGACAAAGGGGTGTTTAACGGCGACATGGGCATAGTGGCGGGCGTGGACCCGGAGGGGCAGGTGATGACTGTACAATTCGACGAGGTCGTCGAGTACGATTTCACTAACTTGGACGAGTTGCGGTTGTCCTACGCCATCACAACACACCGCTCACAGGGGTCTGAATTTGCCGCGGTGGTGTTGCCGTTGACCACACAACACTACGTCATGTTGCAGCGCAATCTGCTCTACACGGCGGTGACGAGGGCCCGCGAGATGATTGTGGTTGTGGGGACGCATAAGGCGTTGGAATTGGCCATCGACAACGACGCCGTGGCTCAACGCTATACTACTTTAAGGCGGAGATTGCGCGGCGAAACGGGCGAGAAGATGGAAACAGCGGAGGGCGAGTTAGAGCTTTAATTTTTTAAAGATGCGCTCGGGGATGCAACGAATAACGAGCATAATATAGCGCCAGAACCAGGGGGTGTAGAGCACGTCCTTTTTTTTAGCATAAGCGTGCAGAATGTCGTGCGCTACGCGCTGGGGCGGGGCAACCAGGAAGAGTCCTTCCAAATCGGCGGTCATAGGCGTGTCGACGAACCCCGGTTTGACCGTCAGTACGTGAACCTGGCTAGAAGAGAGGTGATTGCGCAGTCCCTGTAGGAAGAGGGCTAGAGCGCCCTTGGCGGCGCCATAAAAATAATTGCTCTGTCGCCCCCGGTCTCCGGCGACCGAGGTGATGCTGATAATGCCGCAGGGTCGATCCAGGGTTTGCAGGTAGTTGGCCAAGTGGCTAAGAAGGACGACCGCGCCGCTGTAGTTGGTGGAGATAATGCGTTCCATTTCGGACGTGTCGGCTAGGGCTTTCTCCTGGTCGCCCAGATAACCGAAAACCAGTACAGCGAGTTGAAAATCGCCGTACTGGGTGTGCAATTCTTCGGGCAGGGTAGCGTGGGTGGCCGTATTGAGGGCGTCAAAGGCAAAGAGG
>CAXGRO010000660.1:0-3548 GCA_964012055.1 uncultured bacterium | reverse complement strand
ATGACCGGCGGCGGGCTCTGGCGCAACTACGCCCAGTGGCCCTGGCGTCAGGAGTCCTTCTTCTGTTTCTTCTCGTGCTTCGCCCCCCACCTGGCCGCGCGCTACTGGCAGGCGGTGCAACATTTGGACGTAGCGGCCGCCGGCGAAATCATCCGGGACATAGAATACCCCTTCAAATACCTGGCCAATACTGTCTCGGGTGGTTTCCAATCGCTTTGGCGGGCCACCCTGGAACTCAACGGCGTGGCGGCGCGCTATTTGCGCCTGCCGCTGGATTCGGCGACTGACGAGGAAGTGGAAAGACTCAAAGAGCCCCTCGACAAACTTGGACTGATAGTTAAGCCCTGAAGCAGACGGGAAGAATTTGGAATAGACTCCAAAAAAAAGCCATAAAATTTAGAGTCTATTCCAAAGGAATTCCACGGCGGCTGTTTAAATCGACGGCCACATCTATTTTCATTTACCCAAAAAACCCAAAAACGAGAAGAGAGCGTTTATCGCGACGGTGTCAGAAAAGCGCTAAGCGCCGGCGTGTCGAGGCTGCGTGTCAGGCGAAAAGTACCGGCCGGCCCATTGGGATGGCCCGAGTAAAAGAAGATGTGCTGCACCCCAGCTTCCGCATCAATCACACCCCCCGCCGGGTGAAAGCCGTCCGCTTCCTTGTAAAAATACCCCTCTTTGCGCCTGGCAAATAACACCCCCTCAAAGCGCCACTCGGCCGCTTCCCAGTCGGCCGGATCAATGCTCCACAAATCGATCAACTGCTCTTCGCGAAAGGACCGGACCCACTCAAAGCGGCCGGTGACCGGATTAAAATCTATATCGGGGGTGTCCAAATGACGGCTGTGGCGCACATTGGCGCGGCGCACATCCACTTCCTTGCGGCGCCCAACGCGGATCTGCAAATACGAGGCATTGGTCGCACAATCTCTACCCAGCACAAATAGATCGCCGTCGTGGCACAGCGCCGACGCTTCGTGCTGGGCGGCCCAATGCGGCAATTCGACCATATCTTTTTGCCAGGTGACGCCGTCGTCCTGCGAGTGCAGCAGCACCAGGTTGTGGTGGGTGAGGTCGACCGGCCCGTCCACCGGGTTGGGAAAGCGATCGCTGCGGCCGTAACCCACCGTATTGCCCAAAGCGCACAACCCCAGATCGGGGTGCCGGACAACGCGCGGTCCCAGGTAGACGATGTCGCCGGTCGCCGTATCTTCGCGAAACTGCTCGTGCAGGTGGGTCCAGGTGGCGCCGCGATCTGGCGAGCGAAAGGCGCCGTAATTGCACAGCACCACCACCGTGCCCCGGTCCGACGTACCAATAGCATTGAGGTGGAGCTTGTAACCCTCCAAGCTATCGTTGCGCGGCCCAAACTTATAGCGGTGCGACAGCGGCAATATGCCGCCGCGGTTTTTGCACCCCGGCTCCATGGCGTCGCGCAAATCAAATGCCGCCGACCAACTTTTGCCGCCGTCTTGCGACCGCATGGCCAGCGAAAAACTGGAATCGGCATCGCCGTCGCCGGCCCCAAAAGGGTTGTGGCCGGGAATGCGCCGCCGCACCAGCACCACAGTGTCGCCAACGCGCGTCGCCACCGGCCAGCCCAGGTGGTTATTGTCGCCCAAGGGGTGTTCGGGCAAACTCACCGGTGAAATTTCGATGAGTCCTTTTTCGCGGCCCCGCTCGAGCAGTTCCAACTGCTCGCCCGAGGCGCCGAGCAGTTGCAGGGCCAAATCGCCAAATGTGCCGTAAGTCATTGCGTCCACTCCACTGAAATAAAATTATCTCAACGGCGCCGCCGCAAAACGAGCCGCACCGGCCCCATAAGCCCCGAAGGACTCTGGACTCCCTCGTAGGCATTGGCCATAGTATTGGTCGCGCGCACCTCCAGCCGGTGGCGCCCAGACGCCAACCGCCCTAGCCAGACCTCGTAGGGCGCCCACATGCGCACGCCACAACGCTCGCCGTCAATCAACACTTCGGCAATGTCGCCCACCGCGCCCAAATCGAGCCCCACTGCGTCGACCTCTTGTGGAATATCGATCTCAGCGCGATAACACAAAGTTCCCGAAAACAATTCGAGCCCGGCGCACTGCGCCCAGTCACCTATGGTCAGCCCGTCCAGCGTTTCGCCCTCAACACGGCGCACTTCCCACTCTACTTCTACAGCAAGGCGTTCCTCCTCGTAGGAATCGAGCACGGCCGGTGAAAATTCAACGCTCTTGTCGACAACCAGTACCATGCTCTCGCGCCGCCCAAGCTCCAGCTCGACCTCAACACCACCCTGGGCAGCGCGCCTTGGCATTTCTCGCCGCGCGCCCGCCAGCGCATCCCAACATTCAACCTGTCCTATAAGATTGAGCCACACATCTCCCTTGATAGCCTCCCCTCCTTCGTTGCACAGCAGGTAAAAATCCAAACCGTCCTTACAATAATGGATAAAACGCAAATCCGGGTGGCCGGGCTCCAGGCGCAGATCCCGGTCGATCCACTTGTCCAGGCGGGCCGGAAGGTCCATATCTTCCGCAAATTCCAATACGCGGCCGCCCTCCTGTTCAAACACTTCGAGGACGCCCCGCGCTTCTGCACTCAGCACCGGGTCCCCATCTACCACCACTACCCGATATTGCTGCTCCCCCACTTTGAGCACGCCGCCCTCCACCGTCGCCTCGGCCACGGCCTGTTCGTCCAGGTAGAGGAAGTCGATCTGATTCTGATAGAGTTGTTTGGCCGCCGCCCAGGGCAGCGCATTGCCGTCGCCCAAAACAGCCACCTCGCACATCTGCGCCCCGTCGCACAAAAGCCAGCTCAAGCGCTGGACATAGAGGTTGATAGCGCCCGTGTAAGGCCGCCAGGTATTGTGCAAAAACACATCCGGCTCGCTCTCCCAGGCGCGGCGCCCGCGGATCGAATAAAAGACGGCGTGCGGATCGATGAGATTGTTGCCGCGCACCAGATGCCAGTCGTACAGCCACTTCATCTCATCCAGCGTCAAGCGCCACCCATAGGCGCCGCAGACCTCGGTGAGAATGCGGCGCGCCCCCTGCATGCGGGCGCCGCTGGTCGCCGCCTTGGGCGCCACGCTGTTCTTGCCCTCGATGCCGCTGGCGTCGTTGGGCACCACCCAGCGCCCCACCATGTCTTGCCCCGGCAGCTGAAAAAAGCGCAGGGCCGACATCTCGTTGCTGCCCGCCGGGTGGCCGGTGAGGGCAATGCCGTGTTCCGCACACCAGCGCGACTGGGCGCTGTAGAACACCTCGTGCAAGCGCGCTTGGATAGCCGTGGCAAATTTGCGGCGGAACTCGTCAGTACCCTCGCCGTAGTCGCGCCACAGGGCCGGCAGCCAGGGGCGCGGGTCCTCGCCCCAGTGCTGCTGCAACCACTCGATGAGACCGGGGGTGTAGGGAAAGGGGTTTTTCGGGCGCTGCGGCGACTTGCCAAAAAACGATGGCTCGTCGGTAAACATGGCGATGATGGTGGTGCCAAAATGCTCTTTGAGGTGTTCGTAATAGCGGTCGTGAGTCAGGCGCAAAAAGCAAGCGACGGCATCG
>CAXGRO010000659.1:0-3555 GCA_964012055.1 uncultured bacterium | reverse complement strand
ATTTCAACCTTACAAAAATCCGCTCAAAATCGAAAAAGTGTCCACAGTATTGTTCTAGATTATAATGTAGAAAAAAGAACGGCAAGTAAAATAATGCGACACTTCCGGAGTTATTCAAGCTGGCGATAGCCGAGCCAGAACCGCTAAGAAAAACCGCCTACTGCGCTCCGGCATACTGCGCTTTGTTCAACTCCCACCATTCTTTCCACTGTTCCTTGTAGGCCGGCACAACAGCCCCCGTTATCTCTTGCAGCGCCCAAAAGACTGTACCTTGCAATTGTTTGTCTTCCAATAAATCAATCAAGGCGGGAAGGGCCCGCGGATCCTTGACTTTGCCCAAAGCTACGACCGCACGACCCCGAACAACGGAGCGCTGATCCTCCAGGGCCGCAATGAGGAATTCTACACTCTGTTCGCCGCCAATTTCTCCCAAGGCTTCCACAACCTCTAACACAAAAGGTCCGTTCGCCACGGGTATGAGGAGAGGAATGGCTTGCACCTCTTTGATCTTTCCTAGAGCCACTATGGCCTGCGCCTGCACTTTGCTGTGTTGATCGTTCAACAATTCGAGGAAAAGGGGACTCAACTCGCGATCGCCTAAGTCGCCCAGGGAAGCTACGGCCTGTGCCTTCACCTCAACGTCTTTGTCTTTTAATACCTCTATAAGCAGGGAGACTTCGACGCCCCCAAGCTCGCCCAAACCCACTATGGCCTGTACTCTTCCCTTGCTGTTTTGATCTTTTGCTACCACAAGCAAAAGGGGGACCGCCTCAGGATCGCCCAATTCGATCAGGACCGCCACCGCCTTCTCTCGCACTCCTCTTATTTTGTCTGTATTTAAAATCTCTACCAAGGGCTCGATGGTGCGAAGATCCTTTATTTCTTTTAACGCCATCACAACGTTAGAGCGGACCTGCCAATCCTCGTGTCGCAATTGAGCAATTAATAGTTCAATTTTTCTCTCTATTCTCCAAAGGGCTTTGGCCGCTTCTGCGCCGACGGTGGTGGTTCGGTATCCTCTTTCGGATTTAGACGGCTTGCCGCGGTCGTAAGACGTGATCGTGATAGTTAACCTGAAAGGCGTCGTATCGTCCAGCACCTCGAGCAGGGCCGGGGCGGCGCCACGACCAACCGAACCCAATTCCCCCAAGCGCAGAACTGCGTTCCCCCGTATATCTTTATTTTCCATCTTACGTGATCAATACTGTGGACACTTTTTCGATTTTGAGCGGATTTTTGTAAGGTTGAAATTCGTAAGTGATTATTTATCAACAAGTTAAAAACCTCAATATCTATTTGTCTAAGTCGTTATTTATCAATGACTTACAAAAAGTGTCCACAGTATTGGATATAAGGGTTTTCTTTTAAATCGGCAATCTTTGCGCGTGCCTTATCCGCCAACCTGCCTTCGGGGTATTTGTAGAGAAACTCCTCGTAATCCATAATCGTGTTAAACCGCTCGGCTCGCTTAAATTCCTCGATCTCTTTTATCGAGATGATAGGTCGGTCTTAGCAACCGCAGAGGCAAAACACCAACAACACCGCGGCGGCAACGGCAATGCAGTTTTGCGGACTTTCATGGCTGCGGCTGTTCATCAAACTCTCTCCCAGTGGTTGGCGCAGTTTACCCGCCTCAAACCCGATCGGCGCCGGTCGCACCTCCCCGATTCGCCGGCGGCCCACCTCGCCCTCAAAGCCCTTATATCATCAGCAGTTCTACGCCAATTTGCAACCCTATATAGAAAAACCCATATTCCTAATACAGACCTTTTGCAGCGGGCGCTTAAAGAATCCCAAAACAGCCAACCAAAGGGCACCCAGCCATGGCCGCAGGTCGCAGTCTCGCTCTCCTCTCGCTTCTCATCTATTGCGGTCCCTTGCTGGCGCAGTCGGCGGGCAACGCAACGCGCATTGAATTCGCCAACTTCGACCATTGCACCTGGGACCGCTTTATCGACGCCCAGACCGACGCCGGGATCAAACTGGCCCCCACCCTCTTGCTGACCAACGAAGACGGCGTGCGCGGCAACGTTCGCGAAACCCTGAGTTCAACCCACCACGCCAGAGTCACCTTCAACCTGACCTCGACCGCCGACGCCGAGTTGCTGTTCTACGTAAACGCCGACTCCACCACCCGCCAGCACCCCATGCACCTGCGGGTCAACGGCCACGCCCTGTCCCACCGCCAAAACCCCAACCGCCTGCTCACCGGCGGCTGGGACCGCACCGCCATCCCGGCCCACTTATTAGTAGAGGGGGAAAACGAATTTATCTTTGCCGACAGCGGCGTGCTCCACGTCGACCCGGAGACGGGCCGGCACAGCAGCCGCAGCTTTGACGGGGGCCGGACCTGGCACCACGGCGCCCTGGGCCCCAACAACAATCTGCAGGGCGAATACATGGTGCGGCTGCGCCTCAAAGGCCACCCGCCCGCCGGCCAACTCACCTCGCCCGTTATCGATTTGGCCGACCCCCACCGCCAGGGACGCATTGCGCCGCACCTGCGCGTTGACACGGTGCGGCTCAGCGCCCGCCAAGACCTGCCCGACGGCACCCAGATTCAATTTGCCCTGCGCACCGGCTCCACGCCGGCCTTTGACCCCCTACACTGGACCCCGTGGCAGCAGCACACCACCCTGCAGCAGGCCAACCGCTACCTGCAGTGGCACGCCACCCTGCGCACCCAATCCGCCGCCGCCACGCCCGTCTTAAAAAGCGTCGCCCTGGAAGCCGACATAACCGCCGACGAGCAAACACTGGCAAACGTTCGCCTGGTGGAACTCGACCAGCCCGCCATCGTGCGCAGCTCGTACGAATTCACCTACCTGCCGCCCCACCCGCGCCTGACCCAATTGCGCGAGGAAAACCGACTGGAAGAAGTAGTGGCCCCCGGCCAAACCGAACTGGAAAAGTTCGCCCTCTTGCGCCACTGGATCCACAGCCAGTGGCTGGGCTGGCAGAGCGACAAATACCCCTACTGCCCCACCTGGGACCCGCTGGAAATCCTCGACGTCACCCGCAACAACCGCGGCTACGGCATGTGCACCCACTACAGCGCCGTATTCGCCGGTTGCGCCGCCGCCCTGGGGTACGTGAGCCGCGTGCTCATTGTCGACCACCACTGCCTGGCCGAAATCTGGTCCGAAGACCTGCAAAAGTGGATTTTGCAAGACACCGGCCCCAACCGCAACTTCAACGCCACCTACGAGCGCGACGGCGTGCCGCTCAACGCGCTAGAAATGCACCGGGCTTTTATCGAGGGAAAATTCGACGACATCCAATTCAACAAACGGCCGCAACAAACACTCGCGCCGGTGTCGGAGTGGTGGGCCCGCCTCTTCGTGCGCTTTGCCATCCCCTTGCGCAACGACCACCTCATTGCCGCCGAGCCGGCCGAACAATACCACGGCCAAAACCAATACCACTGGAATGGCTACCTGTGGTGGACCGACGACAGCGACCCCCAGTACCCCGAGTACTCCCTGCAAACCTCGCGCCCCCAAGACTTCTACTGGTCGGTCAACCACACCCGCCTCTACCTGCAAGCCACCGACC
>CAXGRO010000658.1:0-3556 GCA_964012055.1 uncultured bacterium | reverse complement strand
TTGTCGTAGCCGTCGAGGACCTGGATTTCGTAGAGGGCCATGAGGAAGACACCGCTGTTGCCGCGGCCCTGGCTCTCGCCCTTGATCTCGGCGGGGCAGGCGAATTCTACGTGGAGCTGGCAGTTGCCAAAGTGGGCGGTCGACTGGATGTCGCCGGTGCCGGGGGCCACTTCGGCATAGCCGTTTTCCACCTTCCAGGCGGCGGCGCCGTCGCGGCCCTGCCAGCCCGACAGGTCGGTGCCGTCAAAGAGGATGACGGCGTCGGAAGGAGGGGTGCCGGGTTGGTCTTGCGAGCTGGCGGTACCGGGGGTGACTACCGGGGGTTGGGGGCGGGTGGCGTCGTGGACGTGCCACTGGCCGCCGGGCAATAGGGGGGTGTCGTCGTAGCCGAGTTTTCCCATGGGGGTGTTTCTCCTTTATAGGTGGGTGTAGAGGTCATAAGGATAGGAGAATCGCCGGGTTGAGGCAACGGGGTTAGAGGTGGTCTTTGAGGAAGTGGCCGGTGTGGGAGCGCTTGACCTTGCAGATTGCTTCGGGGGGGCCGGCGGCAATCACTTCGCCGCCGGAGTGGCCGCCTTCGGGGCCCAGGTCGATGACGTGGTCGGCGGTTTTGATGACGTCGAGGTGGTGTTCGATGACCACGACGGTGTGGCCGGCGTCGACCAGGCGGTTGAGGCAGTCGAGCAGGCGGGCGATGTCGGCCAGGTGCAGGCCGGTGGTGGGCTCGTCGAGGATGTAGAGGGTGTGGCCGCCGCGGCGCAATTTGCTCAGCTCGCTGGCCAGTTTGATGCGCTGGGCCTCGCCGCCCGAGAGGGTGGTGGAGGATTGGCCCAGGGTGAGATAGCCCAGGCCGAGTTGGTCGAGCACGTCGATTTTGCGGGCGATGGCGGGGTGTTGGGCAAAGAAGGCGACGCCCTCTTCGATGGACATGTCGAGGACTTCGGCGATGTTTTTGAGCGTTTTCTTTTTGTCGGCCAGCTCTATGTAAATGGGCCCGAAGAATTGCGGGTTGAGTTCGACGGCGCGCCGCAACACTTCGCGGTCGGGAATTTCGCCGTGTATAAAGCTTTCGATTTGCGCCAGGGGGGTGTAGGTTTGGGCGACCCACATATAGCTGTAGTGCGGGTCTTTTTTTATGGTGCAGAATTTTTCGGCTTTGTAGAGCGCCGGCAGTACGTTGGTGCCGGCGCGCAAGAGTTGCACCTGGCGGTCGCGCTCGCCCAGGCGCAGGGCGTTGTCGTAGAGTTCGGCGATGCTGTCGTCGCGGCTGAAGAGCAGGCGGCTGCGGGTGAAGGCGGAGTGGAAGAAGGCGCCCTGCACCGAGCCTTCGATGGACTTTTTAAAATCGCTGCGGCTCTGCAGCCCCACGTGAATATTGACGTCGAGTTCGGTGAGGGCGAAGGAGCGGGCGAATTCTTCTTCTTTAGGGGTTTTGAGGTTTTCGGTGGTGATGAATATGAGGTCGATGTCGGACTTTTCCCAGACGGTGTCGTAGGAGAGGCTGCCGAAGAGTACGGCGGCGATGATGTAGCGGTCTTGCTGGGCTTTTTCGATTAAGGTTTCGAGGGCCGCTTGGAAGCGTTCTTGGACGTCGGTGGGGGAGGGCATGGAGTATAGAAAATTCGGTATTTTTAGAGAAGAGAGATGGTAGTTAT
Source organism: uncultured bacterium (assembly GCA_964012055.1). GTDB lineage: Bacteria > Latescibacterota > UBA2968 > UBA8231 > UBA8231 > CAXGRO01. The sequence goes on along the minus strand of CAXGRO010000658.1, from coordinate 1,901 downwards.
TCTGTTAGTTTGATGGTTTTTAGTATACTGAACATTTGTTCAGATGTCAAGCAGGTATAGCGCGAATGTATTTTATAGAATTTGCTTGTTTGACACAGTTATATCGCCCCGGTAGATTTTTATAATCTGAAGAAAAATTAATAGTAAAATAAGCAGATTCAACAACCTATGAATGTATCCCTCGACGCAATGATTAACAATGGCTGCGGCCCTGCCGCGCTATTAGCCGATTCGGGCTTTGTTCACGAAGGTAGCTACCATATTCACTGCGATGAAGCCATGTTAGATTTACACGACGGAATTCCCAAGTTTATGGGGTGGCCCGATTCCGAACCCATGGAAGAACCGCTGCAGACCCGGATGCGCCCTTCTGCAACTTAGAGGGAAAGCGCGATTATTGACGCTAACCCGGCGCGCAGCTTTGGCCCGGCGCTGGCGGCGGGCGAGTGGACGCATTTTGGCGCCTACGTTTTGGGACCGGTGCTGGGGGCTGTGGCCGGCGCCTTCTTCTACGAATTCACCCGCTGCCATCAGGCCGAGGCGAGCCAGGTCAAGGGCTGCTGCTAAACGCCCGTTTGATAAGAGAGCGAGATGATTATGCAGAGCGATTTAGCCGTTTTTAAAGCCTGCGCCGACGCCACCCGCCTGCGCCTGCTTTTCCTTTTGGCGCAGCGCGAGTTGTGCGTCTGCGAACTGGTCGAAGTGCTCGACGTGCCGCAGGGCCAGGTGTCGCGCCACCTGGCCATACTCAAGCAGGCCCAATTGGTAGAAGATCGGCGCGAGGGCACCTGGATCTACTATTCTCTCGGTGGACCCGACAGCGGTCTAAAGCGGCGCCTGGCCGACTATCTAGTCGAAGAAGAAAATGAAGTAGCACAGGGAGACATGCAGCGCTTGTGCGAGTTGGAGGCCCAGGGAGAGATCTGCGCTTCTCAAGGGACGCCGGTGGCGATATGAAGCGCGTCATATTTCTGTGCACCGGCAATTCCTGCCGCAGCCAAATGGCGGAAGGCTGGCTGCGCCACCTGAGCGACAAGAAATTTGAAGTCTTTAGCGCCGGCACCCACCCGGCGGGTAAAAACCCCCTGGCCCTGCGCGCCATGCGGGAAGCAGGGGTCGACATTGCGGCACAGGAATCGGAAAGTCTCGACCAGTACGTGGAGCAGCCCTTCAACTACGTCATCACCGTGTGCGACCGGGCCAAAGAGACCTGTCCGGTCTTTATTGGCGGGGATGAGCAATTGCACTGGAGATTTGACGACCCGGCTGAGGCTCAAGGCACAGACGAAGAACGCATGCCGGAATTCAGGCGGGTGCGCGACGAGATAAGGGCGCGCATCGAGCAGTTCTTAACAGAACAAAATTAATGGATGCGGCGTCGCTCCACTATTCATCCGGCAATGCCGGCGGCGGCGGGATAATAGTGGGCTCGGGCGTGGTCGGACCGCCGTCGTCGGAGGACCCCGTCAGCAAAGCGCCGCCGGCCGCGGCCGCGCCCACCAGCAAGAGCCACAGCAAGGTCATGCCGCTGCCGCCGGGGTCTTTTTCCTCCAGGTCTTGGCGCTGGCCGGCGGCGGCGATGGCGACCGATTGTTTTAGCAGCCGGTCGACGGCGGCGTCGGTGCGGAAGAGCGGCAGGTCGCGGTTGCCGATTTGCCCGTGCGGGTGCTGGCGACTGTTGGTTTGCTGCGGCACTTCTTGCGAGACGTAATTTAGCAAATTGCCCAGCCATACCATGCCGCGGTCGTCGGCCGCGGCGCCCTGCAAACCGCGCAGGAGGCCGGCGCTGAAGGCGCCGTGTTTGTCGCCGGCGAATTTATAGGCAGCGCCGGTTTGCGCCGCCTCGCCCGGCTTGTGGGCCGAAGCCCAGGCCAGGCCGGCGGCGCGCGGCAATACGGTGG
>CAXGRO010000657.1:0-3556 GCA_964012055.1 uncultured bacterium | reverse complement strand
GCGAGAAGGTGGCGCCGGAACGCCGGCTACGGGTGAGCGTGAGCGAGCCGATCTACATTGGTTTGACGGAGCACACGCCCTCGTTGATGCGCTGCCACGACGGTGCGCTGCTGGCCTGCGAATTTATCAGCCGCGACCGCGGCGCGACCTGGGAAAAGGCGGGGTCACAACACCTGGGAGCGCTGGGCTTGCACGCGACCGGGTTAAATTTTACGGGCGGCCCCGACCTTTGGATCAGTTCCACCGGAGAACCGGCTGGGGAAGGCATGGCCACGGCCGCGGCGTATCGTTCGGCGGACGGGTGGCGCACAGTGGAAGAGGCCGAACTGGCGTTCCATTTGGGCCCGCACGTGCCCTCTATGGGGGAGGACGGGGTGGTGCGCATCAACACGTTGAACCACCAGGCCGTGGCGCTGCCCGACGGCACGGCGGTGGGCATGTGTTACGGTTATTGCGACCACGATATCGTCTACACCGACATCATGTACAAGGGGTGGAAAAAATACCCGCACGACTTCAACCTTTATAAGTATTCCAGCTGGTGCCTGGGATCCGAAGACGGCGGTGAGACCTGGCACTACCGGGGGTGCGTGCCGCCGCTGCCGGAGATGGGCGACGAAGGCTGGGCCGAGCCGGGGCTGGCGTTGCTGCCCAACGGCGACCTCTTGACGATTTTGCGCAACGGCGAGGGCAATGCGCCGCTCTACCTGGCGCGTTCCAGCGATGGGGGTTATACGTGGAGCGACCCGGTGCGCAGTCGCCTGCACGGGCAGTACCCCGGGTTGTTGACGATGTCCAACGGTCTGGTCGTGGCCACCTATGGCCGGCCGGACAATAGGATTGCGGTGTGTTTGGACGGCATGGGCGAAGGGTGGCCGTACGAGATTACCGTGTCGACGGCGCCCGGCTGGCAGGGGGTTGCGGCTGTAGAGATTGGGCCCGACGAGATTTTTGTGGTTTTTGAGGACCAGTTGTGGAAACCGGTGCGCGACGACAAACGGGTGGTACGGCATTTGGTTGGCCACAAGGTGCGCCTGGAATTGTTGGACTGAATCAAACCTCCCTAGGCGTGTACTTGGCCTCCCAGGCGCGCGCTTCGGGAAAGCCGATGAGTTCGTCCAACTCTTTAAAGTCGGCCATCTGGTCGACCACGCTCTTGGTCGTCCCGTGCTCTTTTAAGACGGCCAGGGTTTTTTGGATGGAGCGGATGCAGGTGAGGATGAGCGAGTGGGGGTAGGCGGCAATCCTAAATCCCAATTCTTCGAGCTCGGCGGCCGATAGAAAGGGCGTCTTCCCCCCTTCGATTAAATTGGCCATGGTGGGCACGCCAAAGGAGCCGGCGGCGGCCTTGAGCTCTTCGACAGTGGTGGGCGCTTCGAGAAAGACGACGTCGGCTCCCGCCTTCTCGTAGAGCTTGCCGCGCTCGATTGCGTCTTCCAATCCATTCACAGCAATGGCGTCGGTGCGGGCGATGAGGACAAAGTTGTCGCTGCGGCGCGAGTGCGCCGCAGCCTCGATCTTCAGCGCCATTTCGTGCGCGTCGATGAGGCGCTTGCCCGGCGTGTGGCCGCACTTCTTGGGCATTTCCTGGTCTTCTATCTGAATGGCCTGCGCCCCGGCCTGCTCGTACTCCTGCACGGTGCGGCGCATGTTGAGGGCGTTGCCGTAGCCGGTGTCGCCGTCGGCCAGCACCGGCACGTTGACGCAGCGCGCCAGGTTGTGGACCCGCTCCAGCATTTCGGAGAAAGTGGCCAGGCCGGCGTCGGGCAGCCCCACGTGCGAAGCCACGTGGGCGTAACCGCCCAGGTAGACGGCTTCAAAACCGGCCTGTTCGATGAGCTTGGCAGAGATCATGTCGTAACAGCAGGGCGCCACGAGGATGCGGTTTTGGGCCAGGCGTTGTTTTAAGGTGGTCGGTGCGTTCATGGATTAAATCGGGCCTTTCTTAAGTGTATCATTAGGGCTTGGCGTTGGTCGTTGGCACTGCGAAACTCTTGTCCCAGTGCTCGTTGTCGAATTGGGGGTGATAGACCTCGTTGAAAAAGCGGCGCTGCTCGGGCTTAAGCGACGCCAGCATCTCGTCGGTAAAGTTGGGCCGGGTGTGGCGCATATTGATGTGGTTGTAGAGAAAGAACAGGGCCATGCGCGGCGTCGCCTGGGTCCAGGGGCTGGCGGTATGGCGCACCGCCTCGGAAAACACCAGCAGCGAGCCGGGCGGGCAGGCGTAGGTGTCCCACACCTCGGAATTGGGGTTGTCAAAAACATCGAGCTTTTTGCGGAAACTGGATTTGTGGCTGCCGGGGATAAAGGCAGTGCCCCCCGTGCCTTTTTCGACGGCGTTTAACTCCCAAACGACGCGGGGCATGCCCGAGTAGATGCGCCCGTCGTGGTACTGGTAGCTATAGTTGGGGTTGAACGTCTTGCCGCCGGCGTGGGGACTCCACCCCTTGTGCTGGTCGTCCTGGGAGCGGTAGTTGAGGGAGGCGTGTTCGAGGCGAATTTTTGGTGTTTCGTCGTCGATGATGGTGTGCAGCACCCGCATGATGGCCGGGTGGTCGATGAGCGCCGAGGCGGCGGCGCCGGGCGGCGGGGATTGTTTGTCCTGGCGCAGTTTTTCGCATTGTTCTCTGATGGGGGCCATTTCGTCGGCGCTCAATACGGCGGGAAACAGGATGTAGCCTTTGAGGTCGAAGAGGACTATTTCTTCGTCGGTTAAGGTGGGGGGCCATTCTTTGTTGTTAGCAGTCATTTGGGCCTCCAGTAGCAGGCGATTGCGGCCGTGGTGAAGTGGGTTTTTCTAGATGTTAGCCCGGATACCAGACGACGCGCGGGTCGTCTGGCGCGCGCTGATAATCCCAGGCACTGTCGACCATCCGTTGGAGATCGTAGTGCGGCCGCCAGTCGAGCAAAAATTTGGCTTTGCTGTTGTCGAGCCAGGTGCGGTGGAACTGTGTCTCTACCCCGACGCTGGGCAAGCCGCGCGTCTGCTGCAGGTAGTCGGCCAGCTTGCGGTAATCCACCGGCTCGTCCATGCAGATATTAAACAATTGCTGGCGCGCCGCCGCGCAGTCCAGCGCCGCCAGCACCGCCGCGGCCAGGTCTTCGACGTGGACGAAGTTGCGTAATATCGGCCGCTGCTCGGCGTCTAGCATCACCGGCACGGCGCCGCGGGCGGCGTATTCGTCGGCCCGTTCTTCCCCCACCAAGTCGCGCCAGCGCGGCCCCCCAAAGACGTCTTCGCCAAAGGACAGCGCGTATTTGAAATCGTCCTTCTCCATAATCCACGGCGCCCGCAGACAACAGCCGTTGAAATCGTATTGAATATAATACTGCTCCAGCATCACTTCTTCTAAAACTTTCGACAGCGCGTAGCACCCCGCGTAGGCACTGTGCTTTTGCGCCTCGACCACCGGGACCGGGTGCGGGTAAACAAAGTGCCCCATGCCCGCGTCGCCGCCGATGAGCACAAATTGTTCAAACGCCGCCGCAGCCCTGCACTCTTCCAGCAACCAGAACATGCCCTTGATGGCCACGTCCATGATGGCGGCGGGCGTCT
>CAXGRO010000656.1:0-3558 GCA_964012055.1 uncultured bacterium | reverse complement strand
AAATCGCAGGATATTTTTGTGCTTAATAAGTTTTATTTCCATCCATTTTTACCCCCAAAACCCCAACCATCCCAAATACGAGTAAAACCCTCTCTATTCTTTTTAAACCTTTCTTAATATTAGCCATAATACAGCCGACTTATTTACGCCAATCTCTTGTGATTTTTTAGCAGCCCTTCTTTCTCTTGGTCAGTTGTGCGTTGCTATAATATGTCATTTTCTGATCAAAAACGCAGTGATTTTTTGACTCTTGTAATTATTCATTCACTTCCCACTTCTTCTTCGGCCCAGTCGTGTGCTACGTAAATTTCGGGAGTGATGGGTATCCAGAGTGTGAGGTGCATGGGGTTTATGCCTGCTCTCGGGAGCGCTCCAGCGCCTCTGTGACGCGTTTGGCCTGCTCAGACCGGCCGTGGTCGTAGCGTTGGGTCATCACCGATGTTTTGTGGCCCAGCGCGGCCTGCACATCATACAACTCAGCGCCGGCATCCAGGGTGAGCGTGGCAAAGGTATGACGCAGGGTGTGCGGCGAGACGTGGGGCAGGCCGGCGCGGGCGGCGGCCTTGGTAATCGTGGTGCGACGGTTGATCGGTTTTCCATCTGCATTGCGCGGCAATACGAAAAGAGATTTGAGTCTTTCTTTCTTTTGCTGTCTATCCATTTCTTCCAATAGCACCCGCACCCGCTCGGTCATCGAAAGCAGAGTGTAGGCGTTGCGCTTTCGATCTCGCACCAGGATGGTTTGTTGGGCAAGATCGACATCTTCCCATTGCAGGTCGTAGAGTTCGCCGCGACGCATTCCCGTATCTACCGCCAGGGTTACAAACGGCCGTGCATCCTTATGGACTTCAGCCAGCAGTTTCTCGACATCCTCTTCGCTCAACGCATGCCGGGGGTTGTCGGTCTCCAAATACCGCTGCGCATCCCGTATCGGATTGCGTATCAGCCGGCCCCACTTGACGCCCTGGCCAAACACGCGAGGAGAGGTAGGAGACATAGCGGTTGGCCGTCTTGGGGGAGATGCCGCCGTCCTGCCGTCTGGGGATGTCCAGCCGCTGCGCCAGGTAGGTATCCAATAGGTTCGAATTGAAAAAGTTGATGGGCAACCGGCCCCATTCTGCTCGCACAATTTTTTCGATGCTGGCCACGCCGTCCCACGTCTTTTCCGACCAACCGGACCACTTCTCGTTAAATTCATCGATTAACTCGCCCAGCGTCATCTCGTCGCCCTGACGCAGGGAATGCAGGTCGACTTCGTTGCCCTGCGTCAATACTAAATCGATCTCGGCCGCCCGCTCACGCGCACGCTGGATGGATCGGGAATGGACATGCTCCTCGATGCGCTCGCCGCGCAGGGAATATCTCAGTTGCCAAAACTCACCGCGCTTGCGGCCGGATACACGGCCCTGGCGGAATGTCATGATCTTCGATTTAGGCATTGCCAACCCCCTGTTTTTGAGCGAATATACATAGGGTTTAGGAATCGGGTCAACACAATTTAGAATATCGGATTGGGTTATCTATGTGTTTTTCCATGACCCACTCATGACCCAAAAAAATCGAAACGGAGTGAAATTTGTGAGATGGTATGGATCAAAAGAAAAGATTTATAAATGTATGTGGCAGAGCCATTTATGGGGAAAAGTGGTAGAATACAATGAGATGGCGATTGCCCAATGAATCGGACTTTTAATCCGTTGGTCGTGGGTTCGATTACCACCTGGATCACCAAGTATATATTGTATAAACAATGGGTTAAGAGATTTGTTTAAATCTCCTAACCCATTGTTTATTAGGCCAGATTATAGCGCGAGAATTTCGCCTGGGATAACTTTGGAGAAATAGGGCAGTTCGGCATCCATGCAATTTATAGTGTATGTTATAAAAACAAAACGGTTGAAAAGGAGATTTTATGCAAGTTGAAGAGAAGCATTTAGCAGGAAAAGTAGCATGGGTTACTGGTTCGTCGCGCGGAATTGGAAGAGTTATAGCATCTCATCTGGCAAGTCTTGGCGCTAAAGTCGCCGTACACGGCACAACAACTACTTCAACACGGGCATTTAACGAGGGGAATTCACTGGCAGAAGTAGCCCAAGCCATATCCGACGAATGTAATGCACAAGTACTGCCAGTGCATGGAGACTTGACCAAGGATGAGACAGTAAGTTCAATAGCCAGTCAAATAAGGGAACGCTTTGGACAAATAGATATCTTGGTAAATTGTGCGGGTGGCGATATTGGGGCAGCAGGAACGGGTGCTCCTATGGCTGGCAAACCGCCCAAGAACGACGCTGTATTTATTGATTTAGAGGATGTTCATACGGTGCTGGAACGCAATCTAATGACGTGTATACTGTGCTGTAGGGAGGTGGCCCCCGAGATGATAGAGCGGAAAACTGGACACATAGTCAGTATTGGCAGTACGGCCGGGTTGTTTGGTACGGAGGGTAGTGCCATTTATGCCACAGCTAAAGCTGGAATGCACGCATATACTCGCTGTTTGGCAGAACAGTTGCGCCCCTACAATATAACCGCCAATGTGGTGGCGCCGGGAGAAATAGAAACGGCGCGTTTTCTAGCAAGTCGGGTGGTTGATGAGGATATGCGATTGGAGGGGGGGACATTAATGCGCTATGGGACGCCTATAGAGATTGCGCGTACAGTGGAGTTTATGGTATCGGATAAGAATACATACATTACCGGACAGGTATTGCGCGTAGACGGGGGGAGTCAGATCTGGCCAGCTTAATTGGGCCGCAGGTTTAATTTTAATCTTCCACCTGGTGCGAGGTCGGCCTGCGTCGCGACTCGCGGCTTTTGAGCTTGGCCGATTCTTGTTCAATCTTTTTTAAATTTTCAGCCAAAGATTTTACTTCTTTCTCCAAATCTGCCATTTCTGCTTTGGTAGATTCGACAGAGGCGCCTTCCATTTCAGTTTGCACTTCGACCTCGCGTATTTGCTGCCGGGCATATTCGGCCTGAGGTTTTAGGGCAGAACTGGCTTTGAGATATTCGATGACAACATAAAATAGGAAGCCTGTTGAGCCAATTGCTATGCAAATGTACACCCAAGTCATGCCTCATCTCCATTTTATATGCGTTGACGGCCTCTTAGTTAATTCCACTTGTTTCGCTAGAAGTCTCGCCGTTGAGTGAAGCCTCTACGGTTGGGTTGCCAACAATTGTTTAGATTGGTACGGTTTGCGCAGAATGGCCTTAACGCCAGGCAGCAATTCCTCATTGGGGAGCATACTCGTAAGCACAATCACCTTGACATCGGGATCGAGGATCTGTATTTCGGCCAATGCCTCATAGCCCGAAATGCCAGGCATATTTAAATCTAACATCACGAAGACAATATCTTCCTGACGTTGGCGAAATTGTTTTATGGCATCTTGCCCATCTCCAGATTCGAGCACTGTATAGCCGGCAGTCTCGAGAATATCGTGCAATTGCAAACGCACGATATTCTCGTCGTCTATGATCAAAATATGCGCTGGATCCATTGGCGTGACCTTCCATAGTTGACCCAGTTTTGATGTGAGTGTTTCTGAGCCC
>CAXGRO010000655.1:0-3562 GCA_964012055.1 uncultured bacterium | reverse complement strand
TACATCCGAATCGTATTCCCCGTCACCCCCGAAAATCCATCCACCACCAGCCACAGCCCCCCCACCACAAACTGTCCCAAAATCATGCCCAGAAAAAACCACCGCGTCTCCCGATACCCCCCGGGGCCCATGTACTTCAACACCAGCACCTTGACCAACCAGGCCAGGAAAATACTGAACCACACATTGTTTAATATCCACGTGCCGCTCACCACATAACCTATGGGATGCAGGGGCCACCACAGCAAATGGTGCCGCGCCAGCATCAATAAACCCATGGTCGCCATACCCAACCCATGCCAGCCCCAGCCGGGCCAGTGCGGTCCAATCGGACTCTCGACAAAACGCGCCGCCAGCTTAAAAGGCTCCTGCGCGAACCAAGAGAAGTACTGCTGGTGTAAATTGACGCCCCCGTAACTGTACGCCAGTACCAATGTCGTGCCAATCGATCCCACTAGACCAATGCCCATCGCCACCGCCATCATAAACAACAGGCGCCGCTTTTGGCGCCCCAAACCGTACAACATACGCATGCCGTTGGCACACGGCGCCATCATAAATACCAGCAAATCTCCGGCCCAGGACATGGTGTAACCCAGCGCCAGCAAGCCTTTGGGCCCCAGCACCGACGACCCAACCCCCGAAATTACAAAACCGGCCGGCGTAAAGGTCTCCACCGCCGACGACAAACCGGCCTCGACAATAACGCGCGTCAGCGCCAGAAAAATCACCAGCATGGCAAAGAGGAAGAGCGGCAGCACCCACAGCGGCATGCCCGAACGCCACAACCACAAGCCCATCACCAGCAGCCCCACCACCAGTCCCAATACTGAAGTGCGATAAGAAATCAACTCGTCCTCATCCCCATCCTCCTTGCGGCCCCAGGCGCGTTGCCACACGCCGCGCAAATGCGACCGCGCGTTCCACAAGCCCATCAACACCAGCACCATCATCGCCCCCATAACCTGATGGCTCAACATGCCCGTGGTCGGACCGGTTATGGCAAAGCGACCGAGTTGTTCGGCGCTATAAATGCCCAGCACCGAGCAAATGGCCTCCTGGGCTTTGGCCAGCAAATAAAAAAACCACAGGCTGAACGAAATGCCGGTATTGATCAAATAGGCCAACCCCATCATCAGGTAGTTCAGCCGAATGGGGATGCCGATGGCGTCGCGCGCGATGCGCACCGAAAAATCGATGTCGACCTGGGCCGTAAAGTTGTAATAGCGGCTCAGGGCGTTGATCGTATTGAGCAGGAAGGGCACCGCAAAACCGGCCCACATTACCGGATTCTTCAGCCACGGTTTGACCAGCGAGGGTCGCCGCCCGTCTTCAATCATGCCCAGCGGCACCTGCACCAGCGGGTAGAGCAGGCGCTCGCGGTCCATCCACTGGCGCCGCAAAATATTCATGGCGCAAAGCAGCACCGCGTAAAACGCGGCCATGAAGAGCAGCCACCAGCCCAGCGGTTTTAACCACACCGCCCAGGGAATCGCCTCGCCCACCGGCAACCCCTCGTAGAACCACTTGATGGCCTCCTGGTCGTGAGGGATGAGCCAATCGGGAATGTGGGGAATGAGTTGTTCGACCCAATTGTTCTCAGGCGCTGCGTAGTAGTGCGCCGCCGAGATGATGGGTAAGGCGACGCCGGTAAAACCCCGCGAGGGCACCGCCGTGGCCAGCATCATCATAACCGCGATGAGCAGGAGTTCGGCCCGGTTGAACAACCAGGCGCGGCTGGCCAGGCCCAGTAGGGGCTGTACCAGAGTAATCAGTACGAAAAGCAGAAAGAACGCCGCCGGCGTCGACGAACTCAGGCCGAGACGGGTGCCCTGAATGACGAACTCGCCGTAGGGCAGGCCCGCGGCGATGACGGCGCACAGCAAGGCGCCGGCGACCATGGCGCGCGGGCGCACGCCCGTGGCCGTATCGTTGGGCTGCAGCGACGCCACCCTATCCCTTCACCGCCCCCAATTGGATACCGCTGATAAACCAGCGCTGGCAAAAAACAAAAACGATGATCATGGGAATCAGCATCAGCACCGAGCCGGCGCAAATCAAACCGTAGTCGTTGGTGTAGAGGTCGGAGAGCTTGGCCAGGCCCACCGGCAGCACCATCATCGAATCCGACTCCGTCATGATCAGCGGCCACAAAAACGTGCGCCAGCGGCCCAGGAAAGTGAAGATGGCCAGCGCCCCCAACGCCGGCTTGGACAGCGGCACCACCACGTGCCAGAACACGCCCCAGGCCGAACAACCGTCGATGTAGGCCGCCTCTTCGATCTCCGTCGAGATGCCCAGAAGGAATTGCCGCAGCATGAAGGTGCCGTAGGCGCTAAAGCAACTGGGCACGATCAGCGCAAAAAAACTGTCCAGCCCCACCGGGTGGCCCACATAGTGGTCGCCAAAGTAGAGGAAACCGGTGAAGAAATCCGTGTCCAATATTAAGTTGAGCCATTGGGGGATCATCTTCATCAGAACAAATTGCGGAATCATCAACACGTCGGCCGGAATCATCATAGTGGCCAGATAAGCCAAGAACAACACGTCGCGGCCGCGAAACTGCAAGCGCGCAAAGGCGTAGGCCGCCAGCACGCTGGTCGCCACCTGCACCACCGTCACCGTGGTGGCGATGAACAGGGAATTGGCGTAATAGCGCAAGAAAGCAAAGGCCTGCACCACGCCCGAATAATTCTCCAACGTCCAGCGCGGCGCAATCCAGCCCAGCGTCACATCGACGTTGAATTTAAACGAGGTCAGAACGGTCCACACCAGCGGAATGACCATGCCGCTGGCAAAGGAGAGGAGAATCGCATAAACACCAATGGTGCCCCGGTGGCGCAGGAGCAATTGCCCCAGCTCTGCGGTTCTCTCCTGCATCATATCGCCTCGAATCGTTGGCCGCCGTAGCGCCAATTGATCAGCGTCGCCACAAAAATGAGGAAAAACAGGGCCATTGAGATGGTCGCCGCAAGATGACCATGACCGACATCAGCGTCAGGTAGAACGCCGCGTAGAACGCCAGCCAGCACCCCAGGGTGGGCAACCAACTGGCCCAGGGAATGTGCGCCGCCGCCACGCCTCCTTCGTAAAAATCCTTGATCGCCTGCACGTCGCTCACCACCTGCCATTTGTTGAGCAGCGGGTGAACCAGCGTCGCCCATTGATTTTCTGGCGAGGCGTAATAGTAGGTGCCGCTTATCATGGGCAGCAGAACGCCCACCACGCCGCGGGTGGGAATGGCGGTGGCCACCATCATCATAAAAAATATGGTGAGCAACTCCCCCCACTTAAACGCCCACTTTCGCTTCATTGCCCCCAGCAAGAGGTGCACCGTGAGCAGCAGGACAAAGAGCAAGAAAAACGCCGCCGGCGTCGCCGAACTCAAGCCCAGGCGAGTGCCGCGAATGACCATGCTCCCATAGGGCACGCCCACAGCGATGATCAAACACATGACGCAACCCACCAGCACGGCGCGCGCGGTGATGGCGGATTGGCGGGAATCGCCTTCTTGGGCGGCACGGCGGTCTTTGAGGTGGCTATGATATTCCTGGGGGATGGC
>CAXGRO010000654.1:0-3566 GCA_964012055.1 uncultured bacterium | reverse complement strand
GGTCGATCTCGGACCACACCTCAAACGGCCCCAGGTGCAATTGGATGCCGTTTGAGGGCGGCTCCAAGGGCAAAAATTCGGGCGCCTGGTAGCGCGAGACGTCGGCCAGCAAAGACACGTCCACTACCTGGCCCTGCGCCGGCGCGCCCATCTCAATCCAGGCCCGAATAAAGGCCAACTCGCCATTTATCAGGGGGGCTTGCCCCAGGGGCATGAGGGCGCCGTACTGGGGGTGATCCCGGTAGAAATGCACCTGCTCGGCGGCGTTGATCTTCTCCCACAAATAACTCTGCTCCACCGCCGCCGCACCGCCCGCCGCGCTCACCCTTACCATGCCGTCGGCCGCCGCCGCTGCATTGCGCGGCGCGGTGCCCACCAATTGTTCGTAGGCCACGTCGGCGGTCAAAATCAAACCCGACTGGCGCGCAAACGCCGAGCCGGTGTGGTGACACGAAACGCAGTGGTGGTCCAGTACCTGCTGCTGTATCAGCTCCCAGGTCGAGCGCTGGTCGTCGGGGCCAATAATCAGACGGCCCTCTGCATCGTGGTCGTCGCCGTCGTGCGCCCAAACACGGTCGGGCGTTCCCGTCAAGGCCAGCGTTACTATAAACAGGATATATTTCATCTATATCAATACTGTGGACACTTTTTGTAAGTCATTGATAAATAACGGCGTAGACAAATAGATATTGAAATTTGTAACTTGTTGATAAATAATCACTTACGAATTTAAACCTTAAAAAAATCCGCTCAAAATCGAAAAAGTGTCCACAGCATTGCTATATTGAATGTAGATTAAAAGGCAGAGAGCGCAAAGCGCGATCGCCGGCCCGTCTTCACGCCTTTGCGGCGGCGGCGTCCTCGGCGTAGTCCCCGACCCGCAGGGTAAACGTCGTGCCCTTGCCCACCTCGCTCTCCACTGCAATACTCCCGCTAAGAGCTCCATCGACTTTTTGACGATCGCCAGTCCCAGCCCCGTGCCTTCGTGGCGGCTGCCGTTGGCCCCGTCCACCTGGCGAAATTCGTCAAAAATGTGCGGCAAATCCTCCGGCGGAATGCCCACGCCGGTGTCCGCCACCACGATTTCTACTCCGCCGTCGGCCGGCTTCAACGCCAGCAAAATGTGTCCCGCCTCGGTAAACTTCACCGCGTTGCTCAGCGGGTTCATCACCATGCGGCGCAAGCGGTCCGAGTCGGTGTACAGCGCCTCGACCGCACCGACCTCGCGGCGCAATTCCACCCCCTCTTTAATCAGCGATTCCACCGAAGCGGAGCATTCGTCGATCATCTGCTGCACCTCGACCTGTTCCGGGTGGATGTCGAGCCGCCCCGACTCGATTTTGGACAAATCGAGAATGTCGTTGATGAGGGTGAGCAAATTGTTGGCGCTGAGCTGCACGTTTTCCAAATTCTGGTACTGGCGCTCGTCCAGCACCTGCCGGGTGCGGCGCAGCAGAATGCGGGTGTAGCCGATGATGGCGTTCATCGGCGTGCGCAAATCGTGCGACATGCGCGCCAAAAGTTCGACTTGAGCCGGTTGGCTTCCTGAATCTGGCGGTTGGCCTCCTCTAGTTCGCGATTCTGCTCCTGGGTTTTAATCGACAGATCGCGCACCTGGACCAATTGCACCTCCAGATCGCGGTGGATGCGCCCAAAGGTGCGCGCCAGGTTGACCGACATGGCAATGAGCGGGAAGGCCAGCCCCAGAATCACCGTCATATCAACGTCCCCCAGCAGCAAAAAACTGCCGGCGCCGTCTGGATTGGGAAGCGCAACACTGGCGCCGTACTGCTCGATTACAAAAATGTAGACCAGGCGCGTATTGGCGATGACAAAACCAATAAACCCCACGCCCACAATCCAGGCGCCTTCTTTCTTGCGGCGGGTGGAGGCAATGACCAGGCAAATGGTCTCGCCAAAAACCACCAGCATGACCACAATGGAAAGCGGCCAAATCATGGCATAGGCGCCACCGCTAATGCCCTCTATGTTCATGCCGTGGCGCACCAGGGAGAGGGTGAACACGGCGTCGCCCAGCAGCACGGCTAAAAAAATCCAAAAGCGCCGGGGCAAGCGCTGGTAAAACAGCGAGTAGAGGAAAAGCAACCCCAGCACGCCTTCCAAAAAGAGCGCCAGGGTGAGCAAGAGGGCAAAAACCAGATCGCTGCCAATGGTGCCATCCCATTGGAAACCAAAGAAAATACAGGCGGCAATAGAACTGGTGAAAAACGCAAAGTAGAGGTTGGCGCGCAGCCGCGGGTAGAAAGCAAAGAGCAGGAAGTGCACCACCGTAAAGACCAGCAGAATGCCGCTGCAGAACATCTGATAGCTGGTGGACGCCCGGATTTTGCGCGCGTTTATCTCGGCGGTATTGCGCGTCGTCGGAAAGCTGCCCAGCAGCGACTCCAGGGTGGTGCCGCGGTCGAGCAGGACCACCTGCCCCATTCTCTCCGGATTATCGCGTTTGCTGGGGAACGGCCCCCAGGCCATCCACGATACCGAGCTATCAGCGTCCACATCGTTGACCGCGATGTCAAAACCAAAATCTATCTCAGACTTTAATTGCACCCGGTCGTTGCTCATGGCGCCCACGTCCAGCTTCCACTCATAGCGGTGTGTATTGTCGCGCCGCTGAAACGCCAGCTCTATCTCTTTGGACCCGGCGGGAAAGGAGGATTGCTGAGTCTCGTTGAGACCCCACAATACGTACTGCCTTGAGATTACCAGCGGCTCTGTGATAGCGGACGGATCGGCGGCCGCGGCGCTCACCTGGCTGTCGAAAAAAAAGAAAACCTCGCAGCCGTCCTGAGTGTTCCCAAAGCCGTCTTCTGTCCGCCACAATGGACTCGTCGCGCACTTCCACGGCGACGTAGAGTGCGTTCTCGGTTTCGTTGTAACCGAGTTGGAAAAAAGCTCGAAATCCTCTGCATCGCGGGGCTCGACGCCAAATTCGGGCAGCAGGATAGCGCGCTTTTGGACGTCCTCGGGCCAGTCCGATAGGTCGCCGTCGACGACGATATTTTCAATGGGAAAAACCAGGGCCACCTGGCCGTTGTTGGCCGGCGTCGGTGCGGCGCACAAAACAGAGATGACCCAGGCGCTCAACACAACGCCCGGGATCATCTTTTACCCTGAGATTGGTTTCATAGTTGGTCTCCCGCGCTCGCTTTAAAGATAGGGCGAGAGCGGTTAGTTTTCAGATTTTTTATCGCCCTACTCCAGCGGGTGGCCAAAGGAAGTGCGCATATTGGGGCCAATGGCGCGCACCCCCAAAACCAGCGCAACGGCGACCAAAGCCAGCAACACCACGCCAATCATCTGCACCGTCTTGGTGTCGGCCGCTTCCCGCACCCCGCGCGCATCGGGCAAAATGTCGAGCACCTCGCGATGGCCCCACTCGGTCGCCATCTTGACGGCGGTGCCGCGGCAGTGGTTGCGCGCCGCCACATCAGCTCCGGCGTCTACCAGCAGTCGCGCGACGGCGGCGTGGCCCTCCTGGGCCGCCAGGTGCAGGGGCGTATTGCCAATGCGCCCCTGAGCGTCGACATCGGCGCCGCGCTCGATCA
>CAXGRO010000653.1:0-3573 GCA_964012055.1 uncultured bacterium | reverse complement strand
TTATTGTACTCTTTGGCTTTATTTCGCTGTTCCGCATTCCCGTACAGCTCACGCCCGACGTCGACCGCCCCATCGTCAGCATCAACACCACCTGGGCCGGCGCCAGCCCCGAAGAAATAGAACAGGAAATCATCCAGCGCCAGGAGGAAAAGCTCAAAAGCCTCGAAGGCCTGGAGAAAATGACCAGCGAGAGCCAGGACAGCCGCGGCGTTGTCAACCTCGAATTTGCCGTGGGCGTCGACCCCGACGCCACACTCCTGCGCGTCTCCAACAAGCTCGACCAGGTCACCGGCTACCCCGCCGACGCCGACCGCCCCATCCTCAGCAGCGGCAGCGGCGGCAACACCAGCGCCATCACTTGGATCATTTTACAATCGGCCCCCGGCGGCGAAACGGCCAATGTGGAAATTTACCGTGACCTGGCCGAAGACGTAGTAAAGGCCGCCCTCGAACGCGTCCCCGGCGTGGCCCAGAGCAACGTCTACGGCGGCTACGAGCGCGAGCTCCAGGTGGTTGTAGACCCGCAGGCCATGGCGGCGCGCCAGCTCACCGTCAACGCCGTGATAGACGCCATTCGGCGCGAGAACCTCAACATCAGCGCCGGCTCCTTTGACGAGGGCAAACGGCGCTACATCGTGCGCACCGTGGGCCAGTACCGCACCCCCGAAGAGATTGAAGCAGTGGTCATCAGCGACCGCAACGGCGAGCGCGTACGGGTGGGCGATGTGGCACGCGCCCAAATGGGCTATAAGCGCGCCCTGGCCATGGTACGCCAGAAGGGCAACCCGGTCATTGCCGTCAACGCCACCCGCGAAACCGGCGCCAATGTGTTGGAAGTAATGCAGGGCATCCGCCGCACCCTTGCCCAGCTCAACGCCGGCCCCCTCAAACGCCAGCAGCTGGAATTGCATCAGGTCTACGACGAAACCGAATACATCCACAGCGCCATCGAATTGGTGCGCAACAATATCTTTGTCGGCGGCTTATTGGCCATTTGCATGCTCTTGCTTTTCCTGCGCAGCGTCAGCAGCGTCGCCATTGTCGCCACCGCCATCCCCATTTCCATTGTGGGGACGTTCTTGTCGATGTCGCTGATGGGACGCAACATCAATGTCATCAGCCTGGCCGGCATGAGCTTTGCCGTGGGCATGGTGGTCGACAACGCCATCGTCGCCCTCGAAAACATCTTCCGCCACCGCCAGATGGGCAAAACGCGCCGCCAGGCTGCCCTCGACGGCGCCACCGAGGTGTGGGGCGCCCTGCTGGCCAGCACCTTGACCACCGTAGCCATCTTTCTGCCCATCGTCTTTGTCGAAGACGAGGCCGGCCAGCTCTTCCGCGATATCGCCCTGGCGGTGTCGAGCTCGGTCACCTTAAGCCTGATTGTGGCCATTACGCTCATCCCCGCCATGGCCAATAAAATCATCGGCGGCGACAAAGCAGACAAACCGCCCAGCGCCATCGAACGCTTTGGCGACAAAGTGCGCCAGCTGATCTCCCAAAGCGCCTACCGCATTAGCGGCAGTATTGCCCTGGCCCTGCTGGTCATCGTCGTGCTCATCGGCGGCTCCATCGCCCTGGCCTGGAGTCTGTTGCCGCGCGCCGACTACCTGCCCACCGGCAACCGCAACCTCATTTTCTCCATTTTGCTGCCGCCGCCCGGCTACAACCTCGATGAACTCATTGAAGTGGGCCAGCAAATCGAAGGCGTACTGCGCCCGCGCTGGGAGGCCGAGCCGGGCAGCCCCGAAGAAGCGGCCCTTGGGGGCGGCCCCCTGGTGCGCAATATGTTCTACGTGGCGTTTGGCCGCACCGCCTTTATGGGCGCCAATGTGCACAACCCGGCCTGGGTGCGCGAGCTCATTCCCATCATCCAGGGCCCGCTTTTTGGCGTGCCCGGCATGTTTGCCATTGTCACCCAGGCCAATCTCTTCCAGCGCGGCCTTGGCGGCGGCCGCTCCATCGACATGGAGATCACCGGCCCCGACCTCCACCGCCTCATCGCCCTGGGGGGGCAAATTTTTGGCCAGGTTGCGCAGGTGGTGCCAGGCAGCCAGGCGCGTCCCATCCCCGGCCTCGACCTGGGCAACCCCGAGGTGCGGGTGGTGCCCAACCGGGTGCGCGCCGCCCAAGTGGGTTTGTCGACCCGCGAGATCGGCGTGGCCGTAAACGCCCTGATGGACGGCGCCCTCATCGACGGCTACCAGTATCAAGGCGAGGAAATAGACCTGACGTTGCGCGGCATGGAAGATTGGTTCCGCACCCAGGACATTGGCGACTTGTCTATCTTCACCCCCAGCGGCCACATGGTGCCGCTCAATTCGGTGGCCGACGTGGAGGTGACCACCGGCCCCGAGCAAATCAACCATATTGAGCGCAGCCGCGCCATCACCATTCGCGTGATCCCACCCGAAACGACACCGCTGGAGGGCGCCCTGGAAGCCATTCAGGCGCAAATCGTGCAACCTCTCATCGATCAGGGTCAGCTCGCCCCGCCCTACGACATCCAGCTGGCCGGCACCGCCGACGACCTCAAGCGCACGCGCCAGGCACTGCAGTGGAATTTTATCCTCGCCCTGGTCATCACCTACCTGCTGATGGCGTCGCTCTTTGAAAGTTTTCTCTACCCCTTTGTCATCATGCTCAGCGTGCCCCCCGCCGCCGCCGGCGGCATTTTGGGCCTGGCCGCGGTCAACGTGCTTGTTGCCAACCAGCCCCTCGACATTTTAACCATGCTGGGTTTTGTCATTCTCATTGGCGTGGTGGTCAACAACGCCATTCTCATTGTACACCAAACACTCAATATCCTGCGCGCCGGTGAGCTGAGCTACCCCGAGGCCATCCGCGACGCCGTGGCCAGCCGCGTGCGCCCCATTTTTATGTCGGTGATCACTTCCATCTTTGGCATGCTGCCCCTGGTTCTCTTCCCCGGCGCCGGTTCCGAACTCTACCGCGGCCTGGGCAGCGTGGTCATCGGCGGTTTGTTGCTCTCCACCCTCTTCACTCTCTTCCTGGTGCCCACCTTCCTCAGCCTGGTCATGGGTGCGCGCTACCGCTTGTTGGGCAGACATTAAAAAAATCGCCCCCCAAACGGGGGCCGACATTTATCTCCTGGCGATTTATTTAACCGCTCAAAAGCGGTACTGCAGCGACAGCGCCGGCAGCGGTTTCTTCTCTCCTTGTATAAACCCCAACGACACATCGCCGCCCCTGCGGTTTTGCGCCTTAACTTCGTAGACCAATTGCGTCATAGAAGCGAGCTTTATCCAAGCCGAAATGGGCGCCCAACCGGCGGCCCCGTCCTCTTTGGTAACCAGCGCCGTAGCCGTTGCAATGCCGCCCAGCGCCAATAAGATCATTCCCTGCTTCGCCTCGCCCACGTAAAAATACCCACCACCAGGTACTACCGTTTCTAAAACCAGGGCCACGGCCATGGACCTGGGCTCGCGATAGGGCGCCTGCCGCAGCGGAATGCGAGATTCCCCCAACTCCCGCAGCGACTGAATTTGCCCCAGCGCATACACCTCATCGCGCTCCTGGAAGGGCCCAAAAACCTCGCGCACCGCCACGCTG
>CAXGRO010000652.1:0-3577 GCA_964012055.1 uncultured bacterium | reverse complement strand
AGGAGATGGAAGATCCTCATAATCTACAAAATGAATTTTTAACCAAACAGCTTCTAATATACGCAACCGAATATACGAATCAAAAAATCCACACCTCCTCAACATAATTTGCCTAGGGAAAGCCATACTCCATGCCAATAGACATAAAACAAAAAGCCGCCGAAGTCCTCGAAGAAGGTTTCTGCATCCTCCCCCAGCATTTCCCCAAAGAGCTTATGCAGGCCTGCAACGAGGCCTTTTTACCCATTTTAGATGAACACGCCACCGAAATCGCCGAGAACCCCAACCGCGGTCCCATGCGTCACTACATTTCGCTGCCCATGCGTCCGCCGTTTTACGACAAACGCATATTCGACGACGACACCATCCACGCCATCCTCGTCGAGTTGCTCGGCGACGATATGGTGATGACGCAATTCGCCAGCGACACTCCGCAGCAGGGCTCGGTGCACCAGGACGTGCACTCCGACATCGGCTCGCTCTTTCCCGAGCAGCCGGCGCTGATCTGCCCGCCCTACATCATTGCGGTCAACTTCCCCTTTGTCGACGTGACGCCCCAGCACGGCCCCTTTGAAGTGGCGCGCCGCAGCCACCTATTGCCCAAAGAAGAAGCCCTGCAGAAAATAGAGGCCGGCGAGATTCCGCTGGAGCCGCTGGTGATGGACGTCGGCGACGTGCTCATCCGCAACCCGTCCTGCCTGCACCGCGGCTCGCCCAACCGCACCGAGCAGCCGCGGCCGGTGGCGGTGATCGGCTGCCACCGCAATTGGTACAACCGGCACCACCGCGCGCTAGACAGCCCCATGCAGCGCAGTGTGTGGGATCAGCTGTCGGAACGCGAGCGCAAAGTATTGGACGCTTTTTCTACGGGACTGGTGGATTGAGGCGGGCGATCGGGCGGGATTAAAAGACGTAGGGGAAACGCCGCATGATACGGCGCCCAAACGAGGGACTGGCTCACAGAATGTGCATGACGTGCGCTAGCCGCGTGTGGATTTCCCCAGTCGTTGCCAGTTCCAGGCTCTGCCTTGGCCCAGGAAAGAAACTTCGGCCGTTTGAATGCCTCGACGAGAGCGTATAGCGGCGCCAAAAGATGGTCCAAGATTTCTTCTACCGGATCGGTCTCGCCGTATGCGGCTCTAAACGCGGCCGCAGCTCCATCGCCAAGAGCTCCGGTGACATTGCGACAGTCCGAGTAGCGCAATCCCAACCCGAGAAGGTCGTAATCAAACACCACGGCCCGCAATCGGCTTTCGTCTCACAACAGGGCCAGGTTGGTCCAGTGGAAATCGTTGTAGGTCAGGGTCTCCGAACTGGCCATGGCCGCTTGTTTGACCCGTTCGATGTTGTGCGAAAGGGTGACCCATTGGGGACGATCTGAGCCCACCTTTTCGGCTAAATCCAATATCGCAGCAGGCGTAAGCGCCTCAATTTCACGCCACAGGAAGGCGGTTTCTTCGCTGGATTTTTCGTGTAACCGCGAGCCAGAATCGTGAAGTTTGCGGTACCATTCAGCCAAAGCGACGCCTACGTCCACCCTCTCGATATCGGACGCTCGAGCCAGTTTCAGGGCTTTGCTGACGTTGAGATCCTCCAGCAAAATCGCGTCCGGTGCCGTCTCTACGACGCGAACGGTGGGGACTCCGAGATCCTTGTGATGTTCTGCCGATGTGCGAAGCCGCGGTAGGTGGGTTGCCGAAGGCCAAGGCCCGAAAGGTCCGCAGCGCACAACGAGCTGTTATACGGCGCGAATTTCTAATCCTGATTCAGTGTTGGGGTCTATTCTCCTCTTGCTGTGATAGTGAGAGGAGCGATCGCGTTCTTCTTGGATCCGTGGCGGACCCTTCTCGCTATAGGCGAAACCTCCACTGGCTTGTTTGAAAGGCCAGTTGCTTCAAAATTTCGACAAGTTAATCACCAGGGATTTGTCGCAGCCATATCCCAGGCCTCAAGACACTTCACGACGGTACGGCCGCCGCCGCTGAAAAGCGCAACACCTCGGCTATCACTCCGAGAAGGGTAAATCCTTTGTGTGATACACTGGCGACCATTGGCGAACACCTCCAGGATCGAACGGTCCAGAAAAATCTGCAATCTCAGCGTTTCACGAGGTGCAAGGGCGAATGGCGCTTCCTGAATACGTATATCCGTTTTTTCTTCAGGTAGCTCCGAGAAAAAGGCGCTCTGAGGGGATGGCCAGGGTTGAGCGACCTTATCGCTCAGACTGGATCGGGTGGTATCAATGATCAGTTTACTTTTTGAGGCATCGAATATAATTAGGGTCTGTTCCTGGCCGTCAGGCGCACACCGAACTTTGAGGCCGAACGTGCCATTAACAGGCGGATCGACTTCCAGGATTATTTCCAGACAATCGCCGTGTATATTTTCCAGAATATGTTCCGATTCGGCATCAAGTATGAGGCGCTCATGTTTGCGATGGTTCAGTCGGAGGGCCGTCAATTCATGGGTCGGTTCGATCAGAAGCGTGCCATCTTCAGCCAGAGACAACACCCTGGGCAGGCTCATCAATCCGGACCAGCCTCTCTCCCGCTGGACATCCATTTGCACGGACTCACATACCCAGGCCCAGAAAATGCGCCGACCTTTTCCATCCAGCAAACTCTCTTGTGCAAAGCAAGGCCCTCCAGGCCAATTCATCCGGCCGTGTTGCTCGGGGTAGAATGTCTCATTTTCGTAGCGGCCGATATAATACTGGGTACCCTGGGTATGACTGATAAACATCAACACATGCTTATCCCCAAGACGGAAAAAATCGGGACAGGAACAGTCTTCGTCCGAATCAGTCCAGCGCCGATCGGATTTATAAAATGGATGTACATACGTCCAATGAGCCAGATCAGTGGATTTAAACAACCAGGCGATATCGCCATCCGTATCCGGTGAATATGGTTTGTTACCGGTGATCGCATAGTGGGTGTCGCCATCGACCCAACCACAGACATCCCAGACATGATATGCTCCGAATGCTGCATCGCCCTGTTGGGGTTCGGGAATCACCGGATTGGCCGGGTGCTTTTTCCAGTAAACCAGCTCATCATCCTCACTGGTGGCTATGCACGTCCCGGTATTAAGTCCATGGTATATTATGGTGGGAACGCCTTCTTTATTGATTAGAGAACCACCGGCATAAACCTGATCTTCAGGATCTCCGGAGGAGATACCCAGTGGTATCGGATGGTGTCTCCAGTGCAGCAGATCTGTACTGGAAGCATGGCCCCAGACGCCTACTCCATCGATCTGACATCCATAGAAAAAATGGTACTTTCCTTTCCAGTAGAGGCACCCCTGGGGATCAGCGGGATGGCAGATGCCCTCGGGCGGGATAAAGTGATAGGTTGGCCTGTGAGGATCCGTTTGGTATTTCTCTCGTAGTGTCCTAGCACTACGAATTATGTTATCTTCCATAAATCTTATGTCTTTAGAAACAATACTGTGGACACTTTTTGTAAGATATTGATAAATAATAACTTAGATAAATATATATTGAAATTTGTAACTTGTCGATAAATAATCACTTACGAATTTCAACCTTACAAAAATCCGCTCAAAATCGAAA
>CAXGRO010000651.1:0-3585 GCA_964012055.1 uncultured bacterium | reverse complement strand
ATACCAACCTGAGGAAACGGCACTTTTTTGTCAAAAAATGTCCACTGTATTGTCTTGAGATCTTGGGGCGTAAAAGGTTTGGAGATATAGGAATCGACACCGGCCTTGAGGGCGGCGATAATGTCTTCCTTGGCCGCCCGGGCGGTAAACATGAGAATGGGCAGATCTTCCAGTTCGGAAGCCTGGTGCACCTTTTGCACCAACTCCAGGCCGTCCATCACCGGCATGTTCCAGTCGGTCATCAGCAGATCGACGCGTTGGGTGCGCAGCGACTGCCAGGCCTGTTCGCCGTCTTCGGCCTCCATTACCTCCTCGAACCCCATGTTCTGCAACATGGGGTGGGCCAGTTTGCGCATACCCTTTGAATCTTCGACCAACATCGCTTTCATGATGTAACTCGTCGCACGTGAAACACCAATACTTCCTCATAGAGACAAGGCTGATAAAATATACTTTTACTAGTCAAAAGCCAAATTTCCAAGGCATATCTCTTTTCTCCATTGACGTCCCATCTCCCAAGTCATTTATTTCTGCAACTCAATCTCACCATATAGCTCGGAGGTAAACATGGCATCCGTAAAAATTACCTACATCGGCCACGCTTCTTTCCGCTTTGAATCGGACCGGGGCACGGTGGTCTACTTTGACGCCTGGCTCGATAACAACCCCACCGCCAAAATGAAATTGGGGCAGGTCAAAAAAGCCGACGTAGTCATTGCCACCCACGGGCACAACGACCACATTGGCGACTCCTTTGCCATCTGCAAAAAAACCAGAGCCAAATTTGTCGGCAATTACGAAATGTGCGTTATGGCCAACGCCCACGGACTCAAGCTCGAAAGCCGCGCCCTGTCGATGAACCCGGGCGGCACCGTCAAAGTGAAAGACGTCAATATCACCATGACCCAGGCCATTCACTCGCAGTCCATGTCGCCCAATTACGCCTCCCCCACCGAGGGCCACTATTTCCACCCCGACAGCGCCGTCAGCGGTTTTGTCCTCGACTTTGCCAGCGGCGTCACTATTTACGACACCTCCGACACCTGTCTGTTCAGCGACATGCAGTTGATCGGTCAGATGTACGGCCCCCACGTGGCCATCATGCCGGTGGGCGGCAAATACACCATGGACATCCGCCAGGCCGCCCGCGCCGCCAGCTTTATCCGCCCCGACATCGTCATACCTTGCCACTACGGCGACGTCATGGGTCAACCCGCCGACATCGGCGCCCTGCGCCAGGCAGTGGAATTCCTCTCGCCCAACACGCAAGTAGTAGAAATGAAACCCAGCCAAAGCCTTACCTACACCGCCAGTAGCTACAAAGTGAGCAAGTGACCGAGACCATGTAGGTCTAATAGTACCAAGCATCCTATCACACAATTTCAGGGCCGATTTTCATAAGAGGAAATCGGCCCTGTATTTTGCTCGGCAGCCAGCGGCAGCGCGAAACCGTGGAAGACACCACCCACGATATTCAGGACATGGCCAACTCGGCGCGTGGCATGTCGGATAACGCCGACACCATGGCGTCTCTGGTCAACGACAATACGGCCGCCCTCACCGAACTGACCGTCTCGGTGGATTCGGTCATCCAAAACACCGAGCAGATGAGCCAATCGGTCATCTGCAACTCCTCGACCATAGAAGAATTGGTCGCCTCCATCCAAAGCCAGGCGCAGGCGGCCACCGAGGCCAACCAGCAAGCCCAGCAGGTGCCGTGGTGGTGCGCCAGGCCATCGAGAGCATGGAACTCATCGTCGAGCGCGTGCAATCTTCGGCGGCCACCATCGAAGAGTTGGGCAAGAGTTCCGAACAAATCAGCACCATCGTCTCGGTCATCAACGACATCGCCGACCAGACCAACCTGCTGGCGCTCAACGCCGCCATCGAAGCCGCCCGCGCCGGCGAGCAGGGCAGAGGATTTGCCGTGGTCGCCGAGGAAGTGCGCAAGCTGGCCGACCGCACCTCCAAGGCCACCCAGGAAATCGACGAGATGATTGGCAAAATCCAAACCGAAACCCAGGAAGTGGTGCAGTCCATGCAGCAGGGCAGCAAGGACGCCGAGCAGGGCACCCAGCAGGCCGCCCGCTCGGGCGAGGCCCTGCAGCAAATCGGCGAGAGCATAGAACACGTCAACCACCTCATCGCCCAATTAAACGAGGCCACCCAGGAACAGGCCCACACCAGCGACGAGATTGTGCTGGCCACCAACGAGCTCAACGAATTGGTGCAGCAGGTGACCACCGCCATGGGCGAACAGTCCAATGCGGTGACGTCGGTGTCGCAGTCGTCCGAGGAGATGCAGCAATTGGTCGACGGCGTGGCCAATTCCACCAATGAGCAGAGCAGCACCGCCGAGCGCATTTCCAACTCCATGGAAGAGGTCAACGAAGTCGCCCAGGACGCCCTCAAATCCGCCGAAGAGATGGGCGATTCCACCGGCGCTTTGGTGAGCCAGGCCGAAAGCCTAAAGCAATTGGCGCAGAGCTTTAAAGGAGCTTAACTCAGCTTATCAACTTCCCCCACAAGCACCGGCGGCAAAACCGCCACCTACCGGAGGCGACTTGTGGACGGCGCTGGATTCAATAGCAGTATTTACACAATCGGGCGTCCGGCGCCCAGGTGGACTGTGTCGAGAAATTTAGATTTTTTCTTGACACAGTCCATTTTTTTGATCAATAATAGAACTGACCGGTCAGTTCTATTCTGGAGTAGATCGTGAAAAAACTCGAGCGCCAGGAGCGCATCCTGCAAAGCGCCTCCAAGTTATTTGCCGAAAAACGCTTTGACGAAGTCCTCATGGACGATGTGGCACAAGAGGCCGGCGTTGGCAAGGGCACCCTCTACCGCTACTTTCGCACCAAGGAGGATCTCTACTTTGCCGTCATCTTCGCCGGCATCGGCCAATTGCGCGATCAGCTGCGTTGCGAAGCCGCCACGGTCGAAGACCCGCTGGTACAATTGGAAACGGCCCTGCGCGCCATCGTCACTTTTTTGAGCCGCAACCGCTTCTTCTTTCGCCTCATGACCATTGAGGACAGCAAATCGGAAAAGTCGAAGAGCGTGTTCCGCAAACGCTGGAAGCAAGAGCGCGGCGAATTGCTCGCCGCCATTGTCTCGGTGTTGCAGCGCGGCGCCGACGAGGGCGTATTTGAGATCCGCTACCTCAACACGGAAGCGCAGATTTTATTGGGCATGGTGCGCTCGACATTGCGCTTTAACGAGGATAATTTGGGTGCCGATGAGATCGTTGCAGAGATTTTGCGGATTTTTTTGGGGGGAGTGAAAAAAAAGAATGAGAGCGCTTAAACGAGCGGGCGGGTTGGATGAGTCAAACAGTAATAGTAGAAACTATGAGGTCAATATGAAGGAATTTATGCGCAGGTGGGTCGTTGGACCGACCATCTTAATCGCGATCTTCGCTCTGACAGGGTGCGGGGAGAGCGAAGAGGGAGAGGCAGAAGGGACAGAGCGGGGCAAGGGAGAAAAGGAGGCGGCCCAGGAGGGTAAAGGCAAGTCGGGAGAACGGGGACAGCAGGGGGGGCAAGGACAGAGAGGCGGACGCGGGCAGTGGGGAGGGGGGCG
>CAXGRO010000650.1:0-3597 GCA_964012055.1 uncultured bacterium | reverse complement strand
CATACCTTTTAGAATGGCGCTGTTGATGGGCACGCTGCTGACGTGCGAGATCGTCGGGTTCTACCTGTGGAAAGTATCGGGAAAACGCGAAAAACTCGGGGAGGCCCTTGTCTTGCTGGGGGCGCTGGTCTTTGGCGCCAATGTGGTGCTGATCGCCCAGATGTTCCATCTGCACGGCGAACCATACGGGGCGTTTGGCGTATGGTCGCTGGGTGCCGTGGTCATTGCCTACGCGACGATGAGCGGGCCGTGCATGATGGTGGCGTGTGCGACGAGTTTTGTGTGGTTCTGCGGCTGGACAGCCGATCACCCGCACGCGTTCTGCTGGTATCCTTTTGCGCTTGTAGCCGCCTGTGTGCCTTTCCTTGTGCGGCGCAGTTACGCCACCTTTGCCGGCCTAATCTTGACAGCGGGGGCAGCCATCCCGGTGGGCGTGGGTTTTGACAGCGGTGAAGATTGGCCGACCTTCCTCGCCATTGCCGCAACCGCTACCTTGCTCTTCGGTATGGGGCTCTGGTTATATAGGGACGAGTCTGGGCGTTTTATGGGGGCTGTGGTGCGGATCGTCGGCCTAGCTGCGATGCTGGTGTTCGCTTATGTGATGTCCTTTCACGAAGGGCCTGCGAGCGAACTCGAAGAACATCCCTGGGAGTCCGCCGGATGGCTATGGACGGTGCCGCTCGGCTTTGTTTATATGGCGGCCATTGCGGTCTGGACTTCGGTGCTGCGGGCGCCGCTGGAAAGGGGCGATCTGCGGCATCGTGCCATAGCGGTTTTGCTCGCAGGCGTTCTCCTCACTATAGGCACGCTGGCGATGCAGCCCATCGGGCTCGCCATAGGGGCCAACCTGGCTCTGGGGGCCATCGGCGTGAGTTTGCTTTATACGACGGTCAAGGGGCAGCAGAGGAAAGCCTTCTGGCAGGGCCTGTTGCTCCTGGTTTTTGTCGTTTTTAACCGATTTATGGAATGGGATACGAATTTGCTGCTCAAGTCGCTCGTCTTCATCGCTTGCGGCATCGGGGTGATTATGGGCGGCATTCGGTTTGAGCGCCGACTTAAAGACAGGGAGGCCGAAAATGGCTAAGAAATCCGTATGGTTTTCCGCCGCGCTGCTGGTGCAACTCGGAATATGCTAGAATGACAGAATTGACATATGTCCAAAAGAGCAGCGCCCACTTCATTGGATTTTTCCGCGTTAAAGTCTTGGGTCAGGCGCTATACCGCGCACTGAGTTTCCCATCTCAATAACCTGATATTTATGTCTTTCATCAAGGGGGCGCATTAGTAAAAGGTTTACACTTTGTCGCGTTTGGGACATGCGCCCGCTCCTCCTATCAAGCGCTATCTACGCCTTTCTCGATTGGACTTGATGTCTGAACAAATGTTCAGTATGTTCATTTAACTCAATTCCAGATGCCACACAATCAATTACACATCGAAGAAACCGGCGCCAAATCCATTCTGGTACCCCAGGACGGGCCGCCGGTGACCGAATACACGCTCAATCCCTACAGCGGTTGCGGCATGGGGTGCGCCTATTGTTACGTGATGAAGTTTACCTTTGCTATTGAACATCCGCTAGCTTGGGGCACCTGGGTACAGCCCAGGACCAATGCACCCTTCTTGCTGGGCAAGGCGCGGGCCAAGGTGTGGGGTAAGCGCATTTTTCTGGGTTCGGCGACGGACCCCTACCAGTACGTCGAGCGCCAGTATCGTTTGACGCGGCGCTGTTTAAAAGTGCTGGTGGATTGCAATTTGGAGCACCTTACGGTGCACACGCGCAGTTATCTGATTTTAGACGACTTGGATTTGCTAAAGCAGTTTGGCAAGCGCTTGCGGGTGGGATTTTCGGTGCCCACCGACGACGATCGGGTGCGCAAGAAATTAGAGACCAAAGCGCCCAAAATTGACGTGAGATTAAAAACAATGCGCACCTTGCGCCAGGCGGGGATCGAGGTAACGGCGTCGCTGGCGCCGGTGTTGTTCTGCGATCCGGCGCGTTTTGCCGCTTTGCTCAAAGACGCGCCGGACGGGGTGTATTTTGGCAAGATGGACTATTTAGATAAAACGCAGGTGCAGGATATACCCCGAGCCAAGGCGTATTTCAAGAGCGCGGAGTATGGGGCGTTGGTGGACAAATTGGAGCAGTGTTTGAAAAATATAGGGTTGAGGGAATGAACTGAGGCGGCTCGGCCATGCGCCGCCGTCAGTCGAAATTATAATTTATTGGCTTCGCTGGTTTACTAGCCGAACTTGCGGATGAGACGATTTATAGGTTGTCGCACCATTCGGTAAGTTGGTTGAGTTGTTGCATGTGTTCGTTGTCCAGGCGAAAACCGGCAGCGCCAATGGACTCTTGTAATTGCTGGGTGTTGCGCGCGCCCACTATGGGGGCGGTGATGAGCGGGTTGGTCAATACCCAGGCCAACGATACCTGGCCGAGGGTTTTGCCGTAGTGCTGGCCAATTTTTTCCATCTCGTCGAGCAGGGCAAAGTTTTTCTCGGTGAAATAGCTCTGCATGCGCTCGTTGCCGGCGCCGCGCGTGTTGGCGGGCACCGAGTCCATGCCGCGGAATTTGCCGGTGAGAAAACCCAGGGCCTGCGGGCTGTAGGGGATGACGGCGACGCCCTCCGCCTCCACCAGGTCGGCCAGCTCGCGCTCAAAGTGGTCGCGCTCCAGCAGGCTGTAGTAGGGCTGGATGCAGTCGTAGCGGGCCAGGTTGAGTTTGTCGGAAGCCCACAGGGCTTTGCAGAGGCGCCAGGCCGAGTAGTTGGAGCAGCCCAAATAGCGTACCTTACCCTGGTGGACTAGGTCGTCCAGGGCGCGCATGGTCTCTTCGATGGGGGTTTGATTGTCCATCGAGTGAGTCTGGTAGAGGTCGATGAAGTCGGTGTTGAGGCGCTTGAGGCTGGCCTCCACCGCGTCCATGATGTGGCGCCGGCTCAGGCCCTCGTCGTTGGGCAAATCGCCCACGGCGCCGCGGCATTTGGTGGCCAGGACAATTTCGTGGCGCCGGCCGCTGTTTTTGAGCCAGGCGCCGATCATCTCTTCGGAGCGGCCAAACCAACTGC
Organism: uncultured bacterium; assembly: GCA_964012055.1. Lineage (GTDB taxonomy): Bacteria > Latescibacterota > UBA2968 > UBA8231 > UBA8231 > CAXGRO01. Next base: position 525 of record CAXGRO010000650.1, on the reverse strand, counting down.
CTTCGGCCCAGCCCGAGTAGATGTCGGCGGTGTCGATGAAATTGCCGCCGGCGTCCAGAAAGGCGTCGATCATGCGGGGGGCTTCGACGTCGTCGGTGTGCCAGCCAAAAGTGGCGGTGCCAAAGCAGAGTTCCGAGACCTTCAGGCCGGTCGAGCCCAGCTTTCTGTATTCCATGACAGCGTTTCTCCTCGGTAAAGGTTTTAATAATCAAAGTGGCAGTTCTGTGCCCACGCCTTGGTCCACGGCGCGCTCGTAGATACGAATGGCGGTGGCCATGTCTTCCAGCGCCAGGCCCAGGTTCATGCTGATGATGCGCTCGTCGGCGGATTGGCGCCCGGGTTTGAGGCCGGCGGCCAATTCGCCCAAATCGGCGTAGGCGGCGGGGGTCTGCTGAAAATAGCCCTCGCTGCGATAGTATTCCATTTGGCCGATGTCGTCGGTGGCGATTTTGTCGGCCTGGCGCAACGCGTCGGCTTGCCAGTAGGAGTCAAAATCCACCGGGCTGGCAAAAGCGCCGGGCGCCA
>CAXGRO010000649.1:0-3606 GCA_964012055.1 uncultured bacterium | reverse complement strand
ATCTGCTACGTCGACCAGCGCAAGGCTTATGTGTTTGGCACCATGGGGCGACAAGTGGTGATCAACGATTTTTTGGACGACTTATTTATGGTTATCGTCTACGACGCCGAGTCGAAGACGGCGATCCCCTATAAGGGAGAAATAGACGGACAGGCCATGGCGTTTTACCAGGTCGATCCAGTGGGGGAATTTCCGGTGGAGTTTAAAGATGTGGAGACGGGGTCGCGCTGGAATATGCTCGGCCGCGCGGTGGAGGGGCCTTTGCGGGGGCGGCAATTGGAGCAGGTGTCGGCCTACAACGCCATGTGGTTTGCCTGGGCGGCTTTCTGGCCCCAGACCCAGGTGTGGGACGGCGAAGGTGTGCTCGACGAAATTGATACGGCGGTGGCGGATGATGCGGCGCCGACTCTGCCAAGTCAGTTTACTTTGGGGCAGAACTTTCCCAATCCCTTTAACGCGCAGACTCAAATCGAATACCGGCTGGCCCAGGGCGGTCAAATTCACCTGGCGGTGTACGACCTTATAGGACAGCGGGTGCGCACCCTGGCGGCGGGGCATAAGGCGGCGGGGACCTATGTGGCCCAGTGGGACGGGCGCGACGGCGACGGGAATGAAGTCGGCAGCGGGATTTATGTCTATCGTTTGGAAGCTTCGGACAGTCAGTTGCATTTAGTCCGGCGCATGGTATTGGTACGGTAAGGCGTTTAATGTCAACACGAGTTTTTGGCATCTTTCTTTCCCTTTTTAATACAGCAGTTTTGGCTGCCCAACCTCTGGCAGTACAATTTGTCGACGTGGCGGCGTCGGCGGGCATCACCGCAGAGAATGTCTCGGGCTCAACGCAAGAGTATATTGTTGAGACGTCCACCGGGGGGGCGGCGTTTTTTGACTACGACAACGACGGCGATGTCGACCTCTACTTGGCCAACGGCTCGAGTTTTGACGGTTTTCCAGAGGGGCAACATCCCACCAACCAGCTCTACCGCAACGACGACGGCCTTTTTGTCGATGTGACGCTGGCGGCGGGGGTGGGCGACACGAGCTGGTCGATGGGCTGCGCGGCGGCGGACTACGACAACGACGGGTTTACCGACCTCTACATCACCAATTACGGCCGCAATACTCTGTACCAAAACTTGGGCGACGGTGCCTTTGCCGACGTCACTAAAAAAGCCGGGGTTGGCGACGACGGCTACGGTGCCGGCTGCGCCTTTGGCGATTACGATCGCGACGGATTTGTTGATCTGTACGTGGCCAATTACATCAACTTCTGGCGCGAGTATAAATCTACCGTGCCCTGCGTGTGGAAAAACGTCGATATTTTCTGCGGTCCGCGCGGCATGTTGCCGGCGGCCGACGTGTTCTACCGCAACAACGGCGACGGCACCTTTGCCAATTTTACCCAGGACGCGGGTTTGGCTGGGGACGAATACTATGGCTACGGCGCTGTCTTTGGCGACTTTGACGGCGACGGCTGGCCCGATGTTTTTGTGGCCAACGATTCGACCCCCAATATGCTCTATCGCAACAGCGGCGACGGCACTTTTGCCAAAGAGGGGCTGAGTTCGGGGTTGGCCTATAGCGGCGACGGCACCGACCAGGGTTGCATGGGGGTGGCGGTGGGCGACTACGACAACGACGGCCGCTTTGACCTCTTTGTCACCAATTTTGAAGGCGAATACAACGTGCTCTACCGCAACCAGGGGGACGGCTTTTTCCTCGACGTCTCCTACCCGAGTAAGGTAGCGGCTACGGGCAATCCCGAGGTGGGGTGGGGCACGGCATTTTTCGACTACGACAACGACGGCGATCAGGACATTTTTGTGGCCAACGGCCACACCTATCCCCAGGCCGACTTACCCCACACCAACAGCAGCTACCGCGAGCCCAATTTTCTCTTTGAAAACGCCGGCGACGGCACCTTCTCGGAAGTTTCGGCGCGCGCCGGTTCTGGTTTTACCATCAGCGAAGTGAGTCGCGGCGCTAGCTTTGCCGATTACGACGAAGACGGCGATGTGGATATTCTGGTCACCAACCTGAATACTACTCCCAACTTGCTGCGCAACGAGGGCGGTCCGGCGGGCAATTATCTCAAGATCCAAACGATTGGTACGCGCAGCAACCGCAATGGCATTGGCACGCGTGTGGAGGTTATTACCGGGGGCAAGCGGCAGATCGGCGAGGTGCGCAGCGGGACGAGTTATTTATCTCACAGCGATATGCGCTTGCATTTTGGGCTAGGGGATGCGCAGTTGGTAGATAGAATTGAGTTGAGGTGGCCGAGTGGTATAGTGCAGATATTGGAAGGGGTCGAGGTTAATCAGGTATTGGTTGTGCGCGAGACGGAATGAAAGGGTGTGAAACGGGCGTTTACTGGTGTGCCCGTTCGCACACCAGTAAAACGCCAAATTCCACTCAGCTAAGGTTCTTCTACGCGAATTCGCCGATTAATACTGAGCGGCCCAGATAATACCTGCTTCTCGCCGGAAGGCCACTGAATTTCAATGCGGTCGACGGACTCCGCATCGCTCAGACCAAAGTAGAGCGGATAGAGGCTTTGGGATAAGTAGCCCGATTGGCCGTCGTGGACCTTGGTGTAGGTTCGGTCGCCAACTGCCACCTTAACTACAGACCCTAAGCCGCTACGGTTTGATTTGCTGCCGACCAGGTCGACCTCTATGTAGTGGACTTGGCGCTTTTCGCTGAGGTTGCTGACCAACACCATAGGTTCGGAGTTGAATTCGTTGGTGACGATGTCCAGGTCGCCGTCGCCATCCAGATCGAAGATGACCGCAGAGCGCGTGCCCAGGGAGCCATAGACCAATAGGCGACCTTCCTGGCCCTCGCAGTCTTTGTGGTTGCGGTCGGCGCCAGAGCAATCGAGGGCAAACCAGGGGTAGGCGGTTTGTTCGTCGCGTCGCGGTTCGATACCCAAAATGAATTCGCTGTCGAGGAAGTCCTGGCCCTTGTTGTTTAATAGCAGGGAGTTGACGCCGTAGCGGAAGGGGTAGTTCATGCTGGAGGCCAAGAAGGCATCTTGCCAGCCGTCGGCGTTGAAGTCGCCCGAGCTCAGGCCCCAGGGCCAGTAGTTCTCGGCGCCGATCTCGTCGGATATTTCGGCAAAGGTGCCGTCGCCCTGGTTGTGGTAGAAGGCGTTGCCGTAAATGCTCTGGCCGCCGCTGCGCAGGAAGTCTTCGGGGTATTGCATGTCGGCCTTGAGCTTTTCGTCCCACGGGCCCACTTCTTTGCTCATGTCGGAGTGCATGTCGGTGATGTAGATGTCCATCTTGCCGTCGTTGTCGTAGTCGAAAATTTGGATGCCCATGGCGCCCCAGGGCGTGCGGGGGAAAACCTCGCGGCTCTTGTCGACAAAGCGCTTGCCCTGGTCGTTCTCGTAGTAGTGGTCATGGCCCTGCATGTTGAGCACGTAGAGGTCGGGCCAGCCGTCTTCGTTGGCGTCGATGGGGGCGGCGTCGCCCGACCAACTCAGGTCGTTTAGTCCCAGTTTTTCCGAGACTTCGACAAAGCGTTTGTCGCCGTTGTTTTTGTAGAGCAGACTGCGCTCGTGGCGTTCGGGTTTTAGGTGGCGGGAGAAGGCGTCGTGCA
>CAXGRO010000648.1:0-3611 GCA_964012055.1 uncultured bacterium | reverse complement strand
CCGTCCTGTAACTGCACTAGGTCGAGTTCTACCAGGCCGCGCGTCGACCGGCGCTGCGGCAGGAACATGGGCGTTGAGGTCTGCCAGCTGTAATTGCCGCGCGCCGCGTCCCAGCGCCCGACAAAACAGAGGGCGCCGGCAACGCAGCCTTCGCGGTAATCGTTGGGAAAAACCGCGGGGACTTGCTCGTCGTCTTCATCGCGGTAAAGCACCGGGACGGTGGCGCTGATGGCCACAGTGCCGGTGGCTAGTGCCGTGGCTCCGCCGATGTACATTTCGTTGCTGCGGAAGAAATCGGGCGCGCCCCAGTTTTGCGGATCGAAGTCGGGCCCCTCTTCGTACTGGAGCATATGCGCCGCGCCCCAGATCTCGCCGTCGTCGTCGGAGAGCTAGTAGAAGCCGTGGTCGCAAAAGCGCCGCTCGCCCTGCCACAGCACCTCCATCGCCTCGCGCGGGTCGCCCTGGACAAGGCGCTGGAACACCGGTTTGATCAATCGCCCAGAGACTGGATCGAGCGGGCCGGTGCCGTCCTGGCTGGCGCCGCCGGACTGGGTGAAATCTCCCTGGGTGGGCGCCTCTGCGTAGACCAGCTCCCGATCGGACCAGGTGCGGCCGTTGTCGTCGGAGCGGCGGCGGCGCACCTGGTCGCTCCAGTCGCTGGACGACACCCGGGCGCGCGTCTCCTGGCGCCGCAGCCCCTGGCCGATGTAGGTCATGCTGACGCTGGTGCCGACGCGCGGCTCGGTGTTGGGCACGTAGATTTCTTTGGTCACCTGGCAAATTGTCGCCATCGCCATTCTCCTTGATTTAGAGTAAGTCCATCGCCACAAAAACCTGGCGCAGGGCGTCCATCTCGTCATCGTTGAGGGACGGCTGCTGCAGGCTATCGAGGTCGTGGCGGCCGTCGCGATGGAAGAAGGTGGGCAGGGAGATGATGGGGTTGGCGAGTGCGGTTGGCAGTTGTTGGGGGGTGCCATAGGGGACCTTCTTGTGGGTTGGGGTGGTTGGCGGGATGTTTGGTGGTGTCGGCGGGTGGCTCGTGGCTGCGCTGGTTCAATAAGGGGTTATGGGAGTGCGGGTGTCAACCCTTTTCGGCTACCATCCACTGCATGGGGCGGCGGCGGGTGAGGCGTTTGAAAGGCAGGTTGCCCGGTTGGGTTAGGAAGCAGGTCATTTCGCCACTGGTGGAGGGCAGGATGAGGGCGATGTGCAGGCCGTCTTTCCAGGTGAAGGGCCACTGCGGGGCGCCGACGACGACCAAGTCGCAGTTCGATTGTACGTGGCCGTCGCGGATGAGCGGCTGCATGGTGCTAAGAAAGGAGATGTGGTCGGGGCCGTCCTTAACGTCGTCGGCCAGGCCAAAGAGTTGGCGGACGCCGACCTGGAGAGTGCTGCCCTGGCGCACGTGTTCTTTGAGCTCATCCAAGTTGCCGTGCAGGGGGTTGCCCTGGGCGTCGTGCTCGTAGACGAGGCGCCAGCGGTCGTTGACAAACCAGCGGTAGATGCCGTACGGGTACGCCTGGCTTTCGTCGAGGGCGGTGTCGCCCCACAGCCACTTCATTTGGGAGAAGGTGCCCGAGGTGTCGTATTTGAAGATGCTGCAATTGGGCTGTTCCACTTCTTGGCCGTGGTGGACGTAGCCGTGGTGGTGGCTCATCAGTCCGGCGAAATTTTCGCCCTGGCCGGCATAGGTTTGCTGGAAGTAGATGGTTTCTTCGTAGGTCTCGGTGGTCATGTAGAGGCGCAGGTCGGCGCCGCGGCGCACTTTGGCGGCCAGGGTATTGGCGGTGCCTTGAGTGATGGATAGATCTTGTTGTTGTTCTAATGCTAGTTCCCAGTCGTTCATGGAGTCTCCGGTAGTATTGGGATGAGGGGCTGGTGGGGTTGGCGGGGGGCTTGTTGGTCCCTTGGGTGGCGGCCTTGCCTCTGGTGCTTTGTGAGTCCCGGCCGCCCTTTGCCCCCGACCCGGCCCCCACAAAGCACCGCCGGCAAAACTGCCACCCAAGGGACCAGTGGACGTATGGATTAATGACTGCGCTGGGTGGGGGCATGGGGGGTGCGGAGGGCGTCGGGGTGGTAGATGTGGAGGTCGCTGGGTTCTTTGAGGCCGAGGAGTTGCAGGCGTTGTTGGCTGGCGTCTTGGAGACATTGCCAGGGTAAGTTCTGCTTTGATTCGTAGCGTTTGAGCCACCAGTGGCCGTAGTACATGTAGAGGTTGCGGCGGTGTTGGTCTTGGGACTTGTTGATGCTGCCGGAGTGCAGGATGGCGGCGTTGATGATGGCGGCGTCTCCGGCCTGGGCCAGCACGGGGACTTCGCTTTTTATGGGCTGGTTTTTGGCTTCGTCCTGGGGGAGCTGGAGCCAGCCGCGGTGCGAGCCGGGGACTACATAGGTGGGGCCGATTTCTTCGTCCATGTCTTGCAGGTAGAGAATGACGTTGCTGGAGAGGGGGTAATCGCCCGGGAAGACGAAGTCGCGGTGCCAGCTGCGCGGGGGGCCGTCGTTGTTGGGCGGCTGGTAGAGGAAATCGTATTGCAGCAGTTGCGTCTGCGAGCCGTACAGAGCGCGCATATTGTCGAGGATGGGCGGGTGTTCGATGAGGTCGATGAGCGGCGCGTATTTTAGCAGTTTGTGCTGGTTGCAGGGCGGGCCTTCGCGGTCCCAAACGTCAATAAAAGTTTGGCGGATCAGCGACAAATGCTCTTCGTCGAGCACCTGTTTAATCAGCACATAGCCGTTTTTATCAAAGAAATTCCAGTCGCTGTCTTTGAGCAATTTTAACTTCCTTTTACAGCAGTCCAAGGCAATACATCAATTGCCATATCTCTGCGCCAGGCCGAGTGCAACATTCAGCGATAAATCTTTAACAGTACGCCTATGATGTCGCCTTTGCCTTCACTATGCGGGCTGCTGGTGAAGACCCAGAAGTTGCCTTCATCCAGAGCAATTGAATCGGTGTAGGCGTAACTGCCGCCGTATTGGGGCCGGTCGACGATCAGTTTATTTCCCCAGGTTTGGCTGCTGTCGGTGGAAAATAACGCCACAGTCGCCTTCTGATCAATGTCGCGCCCCGTGGCGATCATGGTTTTGTTGTCGAGCAAATTCATGCGCGGCGCCCACAGTTGCAATTGGGTTTCGGCTTTGATGGCATCCCAACTGCCTCCGTTGTCGGTGCTGCGCCGGGTGTAGCAGTGGTTTTTGGGCGGCGTTATGTAGGTCATGGCCAGCAGAGAGCCGTCGGGGCAATAAACGGCGTGCGGGTAGAACGGCGGGCCGGCCTCTTTCAGGGTTTCAAAGTCGGGATGGGTGTTGGGGAATACTACTGCGCCTTTTTGCCACGAGCTGCCGTTGTCTGTACTGATATACAGCGCGTTGCCGTGGCGCGACCACACCCCGCCGCACATGACGCCGTCGCGCGTCTGGACGCTGCGGACGTACATGACCGCGTGCTCGTCTGCGGCGTCGACCGGCCCCTGTTCCTCCCAGGTGTAGCCGTGGTCGCGGCTGATGCTGTACCAGCAGGCGCCAATGCCCTCGTCGCGGCTCAGCGGCTGGCGGCGCTGGACGAACATGATCAGGGTGCCGTCTGGCGCCCTGGCGTATTCGCCAAA
>CAXGRO010000647.1:0-3617 GCA_964012055.1 uncultured bacterium | reverse complement strand
TATAACAAGGAAAGACCCCATAGTCGGCTGGGCTATCTCAGCCCAGAGGACGATATCAAACAGCAAAAAGTCTCACCCTAAGTGGGCCAAAATAGGCTATCCGGTCAGTGCCGTCGCCCTTATTGCGCCACAGCCGGTTGCGCAGCCCAGGACTACCGTCGAGAGACCAATGCCCTGCGTATAAATCCAAATGCCCGTCGCGGTCGTAATCGAGCCAGATGGCATTGTCGGTAGGCATACCTTCCCGCAGACCGGCCGCCGCGCTCACTTCGCTAAAACGCCCCCGATCGTTGCGCAGCAATAGATCGGGGGCGGACGAAATTACCGAACCTATGGTCAAGAACAGATCCGGATCGCCGTCGTTGTCGTAGTCGCCAAAGGCCACCCCATCGCCCAACGCGGCCTGATGGGCGATAGTAGCCGGGGAACGGGCGTTATGACTGGCAAAACGCCCGTTCCCCGGGTTGTGCAAAAGTGAGAAAGTCGCACCGCGAATTAAGCCGCTAAACCCTCCTCCGTCGCCGAGAAAGAAGTCTGGACTGCCGTCGTTATTGTAATCCCAAAAGGCGATGGGCGCGGGGTTGAAAGGCACTATGCCGATGGTTTCCTGTGTGACGTCTTCAAAATAGGGTTGGGCGGCACTCGGTTCTGCCAGAAACGAACCGATGCAGAATAGAATTAGGGGCAATCCAGTTTTCATTTTCCCCTTCCTCCATCAAAAAACCGTAGCCGTAATCGCCTTATTGATCATCTGCACCGCCGCGCACACCATGCCTATCAACGCCATACCCACCCCGTGCCCCACCGCCAGCACCATGGCGTATTGCCTCCACTGCTGCTTGCCGTAGCGCGGCCAAAAATAATACTTGGCCAAAAGCGCCCCAATCACCTCGGTCAAGAAGACAAAAAACGTCGCCGTGCCCGTAGACGCCACCGAGCGGATATACCCCCAAATAAAAAACATCGGCATACCCAAAAACCCCAGCACGGCGTAGAACACCAGTCCGAAAACCGTGCCAAAAACCACAATGGGCCATTTCTCGCCTTGCAGCGGGTGGCGCGTGTCCTCGTCGATAAACCCGTCGCCGTCGTCGTCTTTATAGTTGAAATACTCCTCGTCGGCCCGGCCGTCCCCATCGTCGTCGCGGCCATCCCGGGTAAAATCCGGGTCCCAAAACAGCGTCTTAAAAAACATCGGCCAATCGCTGGAGACCTGGACAAAATCGCCGTTAAACTCGGGCTCGGTGTCCACCTCAAAAACAAACTCTAGCGAGTCGGACCAGGCCTCCCCCACCCGCGCATTTAAGTAGGGCGTGGGATTGTCGATCACCACCCCGTCCGCAATCCCCATTAATTCAATCTCGGGCAAATGCGTCACCACCTCTTCAAACCTGGCAATCCCCCCCAGCACCCGCGGCGCTCGCGGCGCCACCTTGTCCACCCCCGTGCCGGCAAAGTCGGTGTAGAAATACCCCGTGCGCGACCACGGCCCGTAGCGCCGCTTGCCCGGGTTCAGCACGCCGATCTCATCGGTCGCCCGCACGCGCCAGTAGTAAAGCTTCTTGTCCTGCAAATTGCTGGGGCTCCACACCGCCTCGTTCGCGCCGACCCCCTCACCCTCCACCTCCTCGCCGTGCCGCCAGGTTTTACTGTACGACGTGCTCGACCAGGCCACCGCCTGGTTAAAGGCGCTCAGAGGCCAGAACTTTTGCGCGTAGGGATAGGCCTCCGAAGGAATGGGTGCCATCTTCCACAAAAAACTCCAATACATCAAACTGGCCCCCAGCACCACCGGGATCATGATCAACTCGGCCTTGAGCAAACTGGTAAAACGCATGCCGGTCAACTCGACAATGCGAAACTGCTCGGCGTTGCCGCCAAAATCCTGCCCCGGAAAAGGCACAAACCAGATCTCCACGCCGCGATAGCCGGTCAAAAAAACCACCGCCTGGTGCAAATAGGGAATCTGCAAATTCTGGCCGATCAACCCATCGAGCCGCGCTGAGACAAACGACATCAGCGGCGCATAGACAAAAGCCAGCAGCAGAAAAACCAACAACAAACCCGAACTCACCAGCACCGGGAATAGCGCCTTGGCCATAAAAATTGGATAGGCGGCAAAAACAAAGAACAGCGTCACGCAAATCCACAAATTAAAATCGCCGCGCCCCAAATGCCGCAGACAATATCCCCTCACCTGCGCCGGCTTGGTACACGCTTCGTGCTGGCAAACCCCCGCCTCGTGGCTGTGCTGCTCCAGCTGGGTGCGGGTGCGGCGCTGCTCGCGGCTGGCCTTGATCACCTGCACCACGCTAATCACCGACACAGCCAGCGTCACTCCCATGCCAAACGCCGTCCAGAAGTCCACTCCCACGGCAATCTGCGTTTGAATGGCGTCAATGCCCGGTTTCCAGCGCGGCATAAAACCGTAGTGCTGCAAAACCGGCGAGCTGACCATAAACAGCAAGGCGCCGGTGAACGACCCCATGATGCTCCAAAACGGCGCCAGCAACCCCGTAAAAATGGGCCCCAGACTAAAACTGATGGCCAGTGGCGTGCCCATGATGAACTGCCCCAACTGCGGCGTCAAATCGACAAAGGGGATGGGAATGATCGTCACCTTGGTGCCGGCAAACACCTCGGTAAATACCGGAATGCCCACGTAGACAAAACCGAAAACCAGCCCGGTAGCCCCACCAATCGTAAAGCAAGGCCAGCGCCACGACTGGTCTTCCGCCCCGCTCTCCTCGGCCAGCGCCATGGAACTGAGCGCCGACATGGGCGCCGTGGGAAAGGGCAATTGCTCGCGATCCGACACCAGGCGGAACAACACGTAGCCGGAAGTAAACCAGGTGATGCGCCCCACTATAATGCCCATCACCATCAAAATAATCGGCAGGAGCCAGTCTTCGTGAAAAAACGTGCGGCCGATAATGGCGGGCGAATCGGGCGACGGTGAAAACCACGAATACCCCATAAACTTGAGGTCGACCAGCTTCTGCGTCAGCCCAAACTCGCGCATCTCCTGCGAGCCCACAAAGTACTGGCGCTGGATCAGCGATAAAAACGTGCTGGTCTCGGCGCGGCTGATCAGCGCCACCGCCACGTAGGTGAGCAGGTAAATCTCCTGGCGCTTGAGCGAAGTAAAGGAGCGCTTGGCGATTTCCAAAAAGAGAATGACCGTGACCCACTGCGCCGCGTCGTTGAGCGTAAGGCCGGCCACCAGGCTCAAATACATCTGCCCCGGCGTCATAATCAGCGCGATGAAGAGCACACCCACCATGGTGTTGCGCGTGAAGCCCTCTTCGTAGCGCGTCGGCGCCTGCAAGAGATCGCGATATTCGTCGACCTCTTCCCACTGGCGCTCGCGCTTGCTCCGCTTTTTCTGCTCTTCCGCCATAACCTAAACCTCTACCGCGCTACGGCCTTCCAATTCCGCCGCGTCAACGGCCACCTGCCGCGCCGTCTGCGCGTGCTCCTCCTGTATATCGCTTTTCAAAGTCTGCCACACCAGAAACTGCTGCCGCATAGCCAGCATAAAACCCAAATTGAGCCGCTGCCAGAAGGCCACCGGCCCGCTGATGCGCTCGATGTAGAGCTCCACGTCGGATATATTC
>CAXGRO010000646.1:0-3619 GCA_964012055.1 uncultured bacterium | reverse complement strand
CTCGTCGAGGAAGCCGAGGTAATCGTTGAGGGCGCGGCCGGCGGGGAGGTGGGTGACGGCCGCCAGTTTATCGCCGCCAAAGTAGGGACGCAGTTCAATGTCGTCGCGATCGATGGGGGCGTTAATGCGGCCAACCTGAGAGCCGGTGCCCAGGTTGAGGGAAATGGTCTCCAGCGGGGTGTTACAGGCGCCCAAGACGGAGCACTGGTGGTCGCCGACGCCGACGAAAATGGGAATTTTCTTGTCGTCGATGTGCAGGTAACCGGAGACGGCGCCGTCGCCGGCGGCCTCATCGAGCAGGAACGTTTGGCCGGTCAGATCGCGCACCAGGGCGAGCAGGTCGCTGGAAGGCTGGTTGCTGTGTACGTCGTAGAAGGTCATGGCGGCCAGGGTGGTGGGGTGGCCGCAGTGAAGGGAGTCGCCGCTGCACAGCGCCAACCAGCCGGGCAGCGATACGATGCGGGCGTCGGGTGGCAGGGAAGTGGTGCGCAGGAGGTGGGTGAGGTTGAGGAGCGGGAAGCCGGGTCGGGGTTGCATGCCGACTATTTCCTTAAAACGAGGGCCCAGGGCGTTGCCGACCAAAGAGAAGGTGTCCTTATCATCAATAGATTGGACGGAGCGCTCGTCTTTCCAACTTATATAATCCGTCAGCGGTTTATTGTCGCCATCTAAGGCGACAAAGCCGTGCATTTCGGCCGCCAGGGTGATGCCCTGGAATGCGGCAATGCGCCAATAGTCGGAGCAGATGTCAAGGAAGCGTTGCCGGATGGCGTCTGGGGGAATTTCGTAGTGGCCGGCCGGGGCGGCGGCGTTGGCAATGGCGGGGTAGCGCTGGACGTGCGAGAAGGCGCCGCTGTCGAGGTCGACGAGGGATGCTTTGGTGCTGCTCGTGCCAAAATCGATGAGCAAATAGGGGGTCATGGCGTTTGCCCGCGGTGTAAAAGAGTGGCTGTGACGGTGAGACTTCCCTGTTTGGGACGGCGAGAACGGAAACCGGCGTTAGGGGCCTGGTAAGATGGATGAGTCAGGTGGATACTTACTGATTTTTGCCGACGAGCCCGTCCTCTATGTCCCGCGCACTTTTTTGCGAGTCGCGCTTGGCGGGGTCGCCCCAGCCGCCGCCGCCCGGCGTTTGAGTTAACAATTGATCGCCCTCGTAAAGCACAGTGTGTACTTTGGTGGGCAGCTCGCGGCGGCTGCCGTCGGGCGCTATGACCCAGCAATGCGCGCCTTCGGCGTTGCGGCCGCCGTCCAGGCCCCAGGGGGTGAATTTGCGGCGGTCGGCGCCTATGGTCAAGGTGGTGCGCTCGCCCAAACATTTGAGCTGCCGCATCATGCCGCAGCCGCCGCGAAATTCGCCGGCGCCGCAGGTGTTTGGCACCAGGCCGTAGCGCACCACCTGCAGGGGGTAGGTGCGCTCGATTACTTCGACGGGGGCGTTGCGCGTGTTGGTGAGGTGGGTGTGCACGCCGTCGGCCCCGTCCAAATCGCACATGGCGCCCTGGCCGCCCGCGTAGGTCTCCACGTAGTTGTAATACTCGCCGCTGCGCGGGTCGATGCCGCCGATGTTGAGCAAGTTCATTTCGCCGCTGCAGGCGGCGCAGACGCGCTCGGGGGCCACCGGATAGAGAGCGCCCAACAGCACGTCGACCACCCGCTGGTCGGTGAGAATGTTGGCGTTGCCAATGGCCGCCGGGTAGGTGGCTTGCAAAAGCGTGCCCTCGGGGGCGTACACTTCGATGGGGCGGTAGGCGCCGGCGTTGGCGGGCAGGTCGGGGTCGAGCACCGCCTTGCAGACGAAGTAGACGCAGGCCTTGGCGGCCGAGAGGCGGGCGTTGAGCGGGCCCAACACCTGTTTGCTGGTGCCGCTAAAATCGGCTTTGAGGTGCTCGCCCTCCACTGTGAGGCTGAGGGCGATTTTTACCGGTTCGTCGCCGACGCCGTCGTCGTCGAGGAAGTCTTCAAAAGAATAGGAGCCATCGGGCAGGGTGGCGATGGCGGCGCGCATGCGGCGCTCGGCGTAGTTGAGGATGGCGTCCATATAGGGCAGTACTTCGCCGGCGCTCTGGCGCTCCAGCAATTCGTCGATGCGCTGCTGGGCGATGGCGGCGCAGGCGTATTGGGCCATGAGGTCGCCTCGCACCTCGTGGCGGGTGCGCACGTTTTGGTTGATGAGTTTGTAGAGGGCTTCGTCTATCTGGCCGTCTACAAACATGCGCAGAGGCGGTATTTGCAAGCCCTCCTGGTAGATTTCGGTAACACCAAAGGGCATGCTGCCGGGGGCGTAGCCACCCATGTCGACGTGGTGGGCGGTGGAGGCGATGAGGGCGATGGCTTTGTTTTGATGGAAAACGGCCGAGACCATGGACAGGTCGGGCAGGTGGCCCGGCCCTTCGGGGTAGGGCAGGTTGGTGATGTACATTTCGCTGGGGCGCATGGATTCGACGGGGAATTCGCGCAGCACCGAGGCGATGACGCCGGGCATAATGCCCAGGTGCAAGGGGGTGCCGACTTCGGCCTGGGCCAGGACCTCGCCGGAGGGCAGGGCGATGGCGGCCGAGCAGTCGCGGCGGTCTTTGATGTTGGTCGAATAGCTGGTGCGCACCAGGGCGGCGCACATTTCTTCGGCGATGCCCTTCCAGCGGTTGCGCATGACTTCGAGAGTGATGGGGTCGATGTTCACGAGATGATTCCTCTCAGGTGTTCTGGAGCATGGGGCCGAGGACGAGTTGGCCAAAGCGGTCGACGGTGGCCAACTGTCCGGGCCAGATTACGGTGGTGGAGTCGAGCTGTTCGATGATGGCGGGGCCTTCTAGGCGCGCCTCGGCGCCGAGGGCATCGCGCCGGTAGACGGGCGTGTTGTGCGCCTGGCCGCGAAAGACGACATCGCGGTGGGCCACGGGGGATGGGGCGGTGTCGGCAGCGGCGATTTCGGGTAAGTGTACCGCGCCCAGATCTACTTCGACGGAAACCCAGATGTTGACCAACTCAACGGCTTGGTCGCGGCGCGCAAAGCCGTAGAGGCGCTCGTGGGCGGCGTGGAAGTCAGCAGCGACGCGGTCGAGATCGAGCGAATCTACATCAACGTCGACGGGCAGATCGTAACCCTGGCCCAGGTAGCGCATGCCCAATTGCACCGTCGTTTGCAAAGTGTAATTGACGGCGAAGTCGAGTCGCTCACGAGCCGCTTGGTTCAATTCGCCGACAACGGTGAGAATGCGTTGCGGGTCTACCTGGGCGAGCAGGGAGACTTCGGTGCGCACCCGGTCCTCGCGCAGGTCCGACAGGAGTAAACCGACGGCCGAGGTGACCCCGGGTCCCAAGGGAACGAGCACTTCGTCGACGCCCATTTCGGCGGCCAGTTCGGCACCGTGAAGGGGGCCGGCGCCGCCAAACGGGCACAGGGTGAAACTGCGCGGGTCGTAGCCGCGTTCCACGGTTAGTTTGCGGATGGCGGCGGTCATGGTGGTGTTGACCACACGGAGAATGCCTTCGGCGGCGGCGTCGATGGAGAGGTTGAGGGCGCCGGCCAGGTGGTCGTGGATGGCGCGGCGGGCGGCTTCGATGTCGAGTTGCATGCCGCCGCCCAACAGCGTGGCAGGGGCGAGGCGGCCGAGGA
>CAXGRO010000645.1:0-3620 GCA_964012055.1 uncultured bacterium | reverse complement strand
GCCCGGCGAGAATGAGCGAGGGACACCCCTTAACCGACCGTCCACATAACAAGAAAACGAAAACTTTAACAGAAATACCCCCGCATCTTCTCCAACCCCCTGCGCGCCACCTCCTCCGGATCTTCCTCCCACAACTGCGGATTAAAAAGCTCCAACGAAACAAACCCCTCATACCCCTGCTGTAAAGCCAACCTTTCAATTTCCTCAAGAGGCCCCACCCCGTCCCCGGGCAACACCCTGTCGGCGTCCGTCTGCTCCCCCACCGGCGGCGCCGCCGGCACATCGTTCCAATGCCAGATGGCGACCTTGTCGCCGGGCACTAGGCCAATGCTTTCTACGGGACCGCCGCCGCGCAAAATGTGGAAGGGGTCCATAATGAGGGTGGCGTCCTCGTCGTCGGCATCGGTGGCAATTTGCCAGGCCTGCTCGATGGTGTAGACGCTCTTCATAAAACCCAGGTATTCCATGGCCGGCGCCACGCCAAACTGGCGGCCCAATTGCAACAGCTCGGCGTAGTCGGCGTCGCCGCGCGCCAGGTCGAATGGCTCCATGGGGGGGCTGGCGACAATGTGGGGTGCGCCGACGGCGGCGGCCTGCTCCATGCGGCGCTTGGCCTCCTCCAGGGCGGCGTCGTGGTCGCTGCCGGTGGAGCCCAGCCAGCCGTGCAGGGCGATGACGGTGGGCACTGCGAGGCCGGCATCGGCGAGGGCGCTTTTGACTTCTTGCAGGGTGCCGCCGGATTGCTGGTGGGCGCTCAGGTCGTCGTTCCACAACTCGATGGCTTTATAGCCGGTGGCGCCGGCGATGCGGATTTTTTCCATCAGGGGGGCGGGGCGGATGGTACTGGAATTGAGGCAGTATTGAATGGTGCCCATGGCGGTCCTTTCGATCGGGGCAACGGGGTGCGCCGTTTAAATTAGGATTGGGAAGGGTGCTTTACAAGTGTTGTTCTACGGCTGCGGCCAATTGTTGGACATAGTTGGCGCGGTCCTGCTGGCCGCTCTTGTCGAGAAGCGTGGCGATGAATTCGTACGATGATTTGACAAAGTGCAATTGGCGCGTGGTGCAGTGGGGCAGGTAGTGCAGGCCGTCGGCCAGGGCTTGCAACGCCAGGTCGTTTAATTCCAGGTGCAATAGGGTCATGCCGCTGGCCAGGGGGACCAGGTGGATGGAGCGGTCGGCGAGGCCCGCTCTATAGCGCTCCAGGG
Organism: uncultured bacterium; assembly: GCA_964012055.1. Taxonomy (GTDB): domain Bacteria; phylum Latescibacterota; class UBA2968; order UBA8231; family UBA8231; genus CAXGRO01. Next base: position 2,412 of record CAXGRO010000645.1, on the reverse strand, counting down.
CGGCGGTTTGTTCTTGGGTGTCGCCGTTGAGTTGATGAATGTGGGCGGCAATGAAATGGCTTACCCGCATTAGGGGGTGGCGCAGGGCGACGTCGTTTAATTGGGCCAGGGCGCTTTGCAGGTCGCCGTCGCGCAGGTGGTTGGCGGCTTGGCGCATGGGGCGGTCGGCGCAGTGGGGGTCGTCGAGCAGGGCCTGGCGCAATTGCCGGAGGGCTTGGGTGACGGCGGTCGTCTGGTTTTTTTTGAAGAGCATAACCGCCGGGTGGTCGTAGCCCAAAAAGGAGGTCTCGGCGTCGTCGTCGGCGAATTGCAGGCCCATGAATTGGGGGTATTGTTTAAAGCGCTGGACGATGGAGAAGCCGAGATTCTCTTGCGCTAGCTCTCGATAGAAGGTGGCCAGGGCGGGAAACAGGTTGGCCGCGGCGGTGAACTGGCGGTAGCGGTTGCTGTCTACCAGGACGATGTAATCGGCGTAGTCGTCGTCGTAGAGGCGCGCCTGCAAATAAGAGAGGGTGGCGGCGCAGGAGAAATAGCCACGGGCGTTGAAGAAGGTCATGATTTCTAAATAGCGTTGCCGATAGGTTTGGGGGCTGACGACGGGGCGCATGGAGAAGCCGCCTTTTTCGATGGCGATGGCGCTGCCCGGGGCGATGTTTTGGGCGATCCAGCGCCCGGCCTGGATGCGGCTGTCTTCAACTGTATAGATGTGCGCGAAGGCGAGGCCGTAGAAGGTGCTGAACAGCACGACGGCGGCGGTGAGCGCTCGGCCCGCGCGGCGCCGGGCAAGGGGCAATTCGCCGCGGCAGATTTTTGTGCAGAGGGCGGCGGCAAAGAGGCTGAAGAAGGGGAGTAAGGGAATTAGGTAGCGCACGGCTTTGGCCTGCATGCCGCCGATGAGGGCGAAGTAGAGAGCGCACCACATGAGTATCAGGTCTTTGGGGAGGTCGGCCCGGCGCAGGCCGTAGACCAATCCCAGGGCAAAGGCTATGGTCAGCGGCCACCCTGCAATGAGCGGCAGTAAATGCGTCCAGTGGTGCAGGTAGGGGGTGGTGTGGAGGTCGGCCAGTATCCAGGTGTGCAAGACGTCGCCGCCCATGGCGGCGAGGGCGGCGCCAAAATCGTCCGGCGTATCGGTTTCCCACAAGCGACCGGGGTTGAGGACGAGATAGGGTTGCACCAGGAGTAGGGCGAGCACGGCGCCGCCGGCGGCCAGCCACAATTGCGACTGTCTCAGACATTTCCACCAGGGCTCGTTGGCCGTCCTGCTTTGCCAGTACAGCCCCACCCATGCGACGAGTCCCAGCAACACGCCGTTGAGGCGGACGGCGGCGGTCAGGCCGATCAGGAGGCCGGTGAGCAGGTAGTGGCGTTTGTCGTCCAATTCGAGGGCGCGCAGCAGGGCGTAGAGGGTTGCTGTGCTCAACAGGGTGAAAAATCCGTCGGCGATAAAGAAGTGGGCTTGCTGAATGGCGCCCGGGGCAAAGGCGACAAAAGCGGTGGCGAGCAGGGCGGTGGGCGTATCGAAATAGCGCCGACCCAAAAGCCAGGTGAACCACAAAACGAGAATGGCGGCCAGCGCCGCCAGCAATCTGGCGACGACGTAAATGGGAAAGGCCATATTGGGCGCGTCGAGGTCTAACGGCCCCCAGTTGAGGACGGGGGTGGCGATTTCGAGGGCAGCGCGCAGGAGGTGCAGTGGCAAGAGGCCGTACACGGTGAGCGGCGGGTTTTGCGGGTCTAGGGGTTGCAGCGCGGCGCGGATAACCATTTCCTCGTCGGGGTGGAAGCGGTAGAATTCAGCGATATGGTCGGGGGCAGTTTGGGGTTCGCGGACAAAGTCACTGTGGCCGCGCGCCAGCCCGACCAGGCGCAGGGCGCTGCCCAGGATGAGGACGGTTAGCAGGATGGCGTTGAGCGGCGGGCGCATCTTATGCGGCGCAGATGAAGTGGTGCCCTTCCGCCAGGCCCAGTTTGGCCAGTTCGGTGCGGATCAGGTCGCGGGCGCCGCGCGAGGCCACGGCGGCTAAAAGGAGGGGACGCTCAAATTGCTGCCAGTGCGACATGAGCTGGTGCGGGGCGATGATGGCAATGTTGCGCAGCGTTTTGCCGATTTTGTCGGGGGCGATGTCGACGAAGATATGGGGCGGGTGGCCGCCGCGGATAAGGTGTTTGGAGAGGCGGCGGCCGGTTTTGCCGGCGCCCCATATGAAGAGCGCGTCGCATTGTTGCAGCGGCCCGGCCATCAGGTAGTGGGCTTTGGCGCGCAGGAAGTTTTCCACCGAATAGCGGCTGTCGGTGCGGGTCATGCGGGTGGGGTGTTCGCGCCAGGCGAGCAGGGTTTGGGGGACCTTGGCAAAGCGGCGGCCGGCGCTAAAGTAGCGCAGCCACAAATCGTAGTCTTCGGGCCAGCCG
>CAXGRO010000644.1:0-3627 GCA_964012055.1 uncultured bacterium | reverse complement strand
CCCCCACGCCCACATAAAATGGAGGACAAGATGGACGAATCATCCGAGTGGGCATTACTGGCGCGGTATCTATCGGATGAATGCTCCGCAGAGGAAAAGGCCCAGGTTGAAGCCCTCATCGCTGCGGACCCCGAAAAAGAACGCCTCGTCGAATCTATGCGCACCGCATGGCAGACCCCGCCTCCCCAATCCGCCCCCTCCGATGTCAACCGGCTGTGGGACGAAGTGGCGCAAAAGGCGGGATTGACGGATAAATCGATCGCTTTCCAGCCCCGCAATCGGCGCGGACTTGCCCAACGTGTGATCGACTGGTACCAACCCAAGCTCTATCCCGTGCGGCGCTATGCGGCAGCGGCCGTCCTCTTTATCGTCGCCTCAGTGGCCTACTTTGCGGTGCGGGACACGGGCATTTTGCCGTGGCATAAACAGGACCCCCAATGGGTGACGCTGGCAATCGAGAGCGGCACCCACGGCGAACTCACCCTCAGCGACGGCACCCTAATTCGGCTGGACGCCGGCAGCGTACTGCAGTACCCAAAATCATTTGCCGGCGACGAGCGCGCGGTCGAGCTCAGTGGCGAAGGTTATTTCGAAGTAGCGTCCAACCCCCAAAAACCCTTTGTCGTGCGCGCCAACCACGCCGTCGTCAAAGTGCTGGGAACCCAGTTTAACCTGAGGGCATGGCAAGCCGAACAAAGGGTCACCGTCGCCGTGGCGGAGGGCAGGGTGGCACTGGGTTCTGCAGAGAAGGAAGAGACCGCGGTCGAAATCGCGTTGGGACAGATGAGCACGCTTGCGCAAAGCGGCCCCCCCTCCCAACCGCAACGCGTCGACATCGACAAACACCTGGGTTGGATGCACCGGGAAGCCTTTTTCGACAGCGCGCCGCTGCGCGAAATTCTGTACCAATTGGAGCGCTGGTACAATGTCCAGTTCATTCTCGAAGACGCGTCCATTGCGGCCGAAAAGCTGACTCTACATATTGAGGCGCAATCCCTGGACGACGTTCTGGAACTGATTTCGGCGCTGACGGACCTACACTACCAGCGCAGCGGCAACTCGATCCACCTGCAGCCGCACGAGTAACAGCCTTTGTCATTTACCTTTGCCGTCGCCCCAATGTCAGCACCTGCCCATTCATCCAAGCCAACGCAGTCATTGAGCCATATGCCTGCCCCCTGCCAACGACACCAAGCACCTCGCGACCTACACTGTATTTAGTTAATACGAGGATAATGGACCTAACATTTATAAAGCCGTCGCGCCCCCCCCTAACCCGTCTTATCGCGGCGGCCATATTAATTGCTCTAAACACCACCTCCCTAGCGCAAACCACCTCCCTGGTCGATCTCGACGACCGCAAGGTGCCACAATCCGTACTCACAGTCATCTCAGTCGATCTCGAAGACGTCCCTTTTGAGGCGACGCTGACGGACATCGCCCAAAAAGCCAATTTCCAACTCAACTACAACCGCAACCGCATTCCAATCGACGCCAAAATCAGCGTCAAAATGCATCACGTGCGCGCCCTAGACGCCTTAACGCACGCGATGCAGCAAACCGGCACTCAGCTGGTCGTCACCAACGACGGGCAGCTCGCCGTCGTGCCGTCCAAACCGGCCGATAATCAGTCACAAGGTACGGCCACCCTCAGCGGCTTTATCAAAGACCGCAGCGACGGCGAAAATCTGTTTAACGCCACCGTCGCCGTAGTAAATCACAAAATGGGCACCCTGAGCAACGCCGAAGGGTATTACGCCCTGCGCGGCATTCCGGCGGGCGTCTGCGCGGTCACCGTGTCCTACATCGGCTATGCCACCCGCCGCGACACCCTCGAATTGGCGGCCGACCAAAACCTGCGCTGGAACATCGACCTGGACCGCGAGGCGCTGCAGGTGGAGGGCATGGTGGTGGCGGCGGAGGCCGAAAATATCGAGGACGAACTAAGCCGCCAACCCAGCGTGGTCGCCCTAAAGATGCAAAGCCTGCAGCAAATGCCGGCCCTGGGCGAGCCCGACCTACTGCGCAGTTTGCAGCTCTTGCCGGGCGTGCAGACGGCGTCGGACTTTAGCAGCGGGATCTACGTGCGCGGCGGCGGGCCCGACCAAACGGGCATTTTGCTCGACCAGGTGCGGCTCTACAACCCGTCGCACGCCTTTGGTTTTTTCTCCACCTTTAACCCCGACGCCATCAAGGACGTCACCCTGTACAAGGGCGCTTACCCGGCGCAATACGGCGGCAGTCTGGGCGCCATTCTCGACGTGCAAAACCGCGCCGGCAACCGCAACGACTTTAGCACCAACGGCGGTGTCAGCCTCATTTCCAGCCGCCTCATGGCCGAAGGGCCGCTGGGCGTGGGCCAGGGCTCGTGGATGGTGGCCGGGCGCCGCACCTACATCGACCCGGTGCTCAAGGCCATCCGCGGCGCCTCCGACAACCTCGACGGTTTGGGATATTATTTCTACGACGTCAACGGCAAGATCAACACCCAGCTGACCGCCAACGACAATTTGATGGTCAGCGTCTACGGCGGCGACGACGACCTCACCGTCGGCGTCAGCGAGGGCGCCGACAGCCTCTCCTTTGACACGCGCTGGGGCAACCGGGCGCTCACCGGGCACTGGACCCGCGTGTTTTCGCCGGTGCTCTTTGGCCGCATGATCGCGCTCTACTCCAAATACCAGAGCGACATCACCCTGGACCTATTCGACACGCCCATCGCCGTGCGCAACCGGGTGCGCGACGTCACCTTTAAAGGCGACCTAGACTACTTTGCCGCCGCCGACCACACCGTCCGTACCGGGGTCGATCTCACCTTCTTCCGCTTTGACTACGACTTCCAATTCGATCAGTACGAGGACAAACTATCCATCGAGCCCTTTTTCCTGTCGACCTACATCCAGGACGACTGGCAGGTCACGCCGCTGACCGAGGCGCGCTTGGGGCTGCGCGGCACCTTCTACGAGGAGGGCAATCATCTGTCACTCAACCCGCGCTTTTCGCTGAGTTATTTGCTGCAGGAAGGGCTGCGCCTCAAGTTCGCCGGTGGCAGCTATCGGCAATATCTGCAATTGGTGTCGTCGGAGGGGTTCAGCGGCGCCGACAGCTGGGTCCCCCTCGACGAGACGGTGGAGCCGGGGCGCTCCTGGCAATTGGTGACGGGGTTGGATTGGGATCGCTCCAGCACCTACCGGCTCAGCGCCGAGGCCTATTACACCAACATGGCCAACCTGGTTGTACTCGATGAAGAGGCAGAGGAAAACAGGGAGAATCTGACCTCCGAGGACGTCTTTAAGACCGGCGGCAAGGGCTACGCCACCGGTCTGGAGCTCTTTGCCGAGAAGAGACGCGGGCGCTTGACCGGCTGGCTGGGCTACACCCTGGGGTGGACGCGGCGGGAATTTCCCGAAATCGACGAGGGGCGCACTTTTCCCCCAAAATACGACCGGCGCCACGACCTGTCGCTGACCACCACCTACCGCTTTGCCCCGGTCTGCCCCACCTGCGGCCGCTGGATTGTAACCGCCAACTTCGTCTACGGCACCGGCCAGGCCTTTACGCCGGCGGCAGCCCGCTATACGCTGCGCGACCCGGCGGCCGGCCAGCCGGTCGACCGGCTGCTGGCAG